>CACWUH010000059.1 GCA_902764015.1 uncultured Methanobrevibacter sp.
TCAAGGCAAATTCATATATCATTATGAATGGAAATGCTTTGACGAAACAATAGGCATGGCCTAAGAATCTCCGGCTTCTTAAAGCCGGAGAGGTTCAATCTATCTGTATTTTTTAAGAAACAGGACCAAGATAACAGCCGTTGCAATGACCGAGATTATGTTAGATATCATTGCAGGCAATCCTAAACCTATCTTAGTCTGCAGGATATATCCAAATGCGATTAGAGTACACACGACTGCCGGAGCCAATGCGAGGATGTATTGCTTTTCCGTTTTAATCAGATAGACAGCTGCCGAATAAAGCACAATTGTAGCAACTATCAGCTGGGACCATGAAAAGTATCTCCAAATCAGACCGAAGTCGACGAATGTCAGTCCGAATGCGGCTAAAAACAACGGCAACGCCAATTTTAACCGAGCAATTATTTTTTCGTTGCTGATTTTAAATTCATCTGAAATCGTTATTCTTGCGCTTCTAAGTGCAGTGTCTCCCGATGTGATTGGACATATTACCACTCCAATGATGGTTAACACCAAACCGACCGGTCCGACTAATGCAGATGCCATTTGCTCGACTGCCACAGCCGGTGAAGAACCGTAAACTGCCGCAAGCTGAGGCTGGCCATGGAAAAATGCCATTGCAATTGCCGCCCAGCAAAGAGCAACCAAACCCTCCAGAACCATGGCACCGAAAAATACCGGTCGTGCATCCCTTTCATTTTCAATACATCGTGCAACTATTGGGGATTGCGATGCATGAAATCCTGAAATGGCTCCGCAGGCAATAGTGACAAACAGATATGGGAAAATGCTTTGGTCAGTCAAATATAATCCTTGTGTTGTAAACTCCGGAATAGTGTATGCAGGATTCAATATTACTCCTCCAGTCATTATAACTGCCATGAGCAATAGCAATGCTCCAAAAATTGGATAGATCTTTCCGATGATTTTATCAACCGGAAATATCGTTGCAATCAAAAAGTAGATGAATATTGCTGTTATGCAGATAATTACAGGGATGCTGGTCAGGCTGCTGAGCAGGTCCGCAGCTCCCTTTGCAAAGGTGGCCGAAACAAGAATTCCTGTGACTACCATAACGACTGCAAGAATCTTTTCGATTCTTTTACCCAAATACTTTGAAACGATATAAGGCATTGTCAATCCGTCTTCACGCATGGACATGAATCCTGAGAAGAAATCATGAACACAACCAATGAAAATTGTACCGAACACTATCCATAAAAATGCCACCGGACCGAATAATGCGCCCTGTATAGCTCCAAATATGGGCCCCAAACCGGCAATATTTAAAAAATGAACTAGAAAATTCTTGATTTTGGACATTGGTATGTAGTCAACGCCATCCTGCAATCTATGGGCCGGCGTTTCGAGAGTCTCATCGACACCAGCAAACCTTTCTACAACTTTCCCATACACAAAGTATGATGCAACCAACGCCAAAAAACAAATGATAAAACTAAACATTAATTATATATTGATAGTTTTAGTTATAAAAAAATTTTGTATTTGAATGGGCTTCGATTTTTCAGTGCTGTTGTGAAGATATTGATTCAAGCAGATTAATAAACAGCAAAGTGCCACTAATACCATGTGAAATGCTATTAAATCAATTATTTCATTTGTTTGATGAAAGCAATTTAAAAAAAAAAAATGAAATGATAAGGAATTCCTCATCTGCTGTACACATAGTTCAAGACAGCAATAAGGCCTAAAATAAATGTTATAATATATCCTAAAACTGCGATTAAAGGCATGTCAAACAGCATCGGCCCCCTATTTATTGTCATAACTATTGAGGAACTCATCAGAAGTGCGGCAATTATCACAACCAATGAAAACTTACTGACAATATGGTCAATGCGGTCGATTTCAAACCTGAGCTTCATCTCCCCGTCATTCATCTTATGAACGGCGTTTGCCAGAAGCGGAGGCAATGACTTGAGCATGTTCTTATAGTAGAGCAGACTGCCTTTTTTGTCCCCCAATGATTTTTTAACATCCATCCTCTCTTCCATTACTCCCTTGACAATCGGTTCGATGGAAGCCATGACATCAACATTCGGATCAAGAGTCGTCGAGACGGATTCTATCATGGACACTCCTCTAGCCATTGAAACGAATTCATTTGGAAGAATGACGCCGTAATCCTGCATAAGGTCAAGCAATTTAACCAACACCTCATTCAGCCCGTAGGAGCCTGCGGCAAAAAATCTGAAGAATAAATCGCGAAGGTCACGTTTCAAATTGGTTGTATCCATGTCGTAATCCAGGATGCCCATGTAGGTGAACTGGTTAATCAAACCGTTGACGTCCTTGTCGCCAAGCATGACCAGTACGTCACAAAGGCTCTTTCTGAAATCATCATCAAGAATTACGATTGAGCCCAAATCAATATAGCACAGGACATTGTTGTCCAGAATTATCAGGTTTCCCGCATGAGGGTCTGCATGGAAAAAACCGTCCACAAGCAGCTGCTTCATGAAAGAATCGATGGCGATTTTGGCCAGAAGAGGCTTGTCAAATTCTTCACTATCGCTTTCATATACCTCATATACCTTTGCACCGTCAATAAATTCCATTGTAAGGACTTTTGATGAAGAGTAATCATGGTAGGCAACCGGAACGTGTATCGTTTCATCTTCAGCAAAATTGGCGGCCAATTGCTTCATGTTGATCAGTTCATTTCTAAAATCGATTTCTATATGTATGCTATAGTCAAACTCGTCAATCATCCCCGGCAAATTGAATTTTCTGAATTCATCATTATATTTATGGATTTGGGATACAAGATGCTTCATGATGGCTATATCCTGTTCTAGATTATCGGCAATGCCCTCCTTTTGAACCTTGACGGCTACACGCTCGCCTGAAATCAGTTTGGCTTCATGAACTTGCGCAATTGATGCTGTTGCAAGACTTTCCTTTGAAAATTCGGCAAACAAATCATCAATATTTCCATTGAGCTCACTTTCAACTATCCTTTTAACTTCCTCATAGCTGATTGGAGGATTGTCATCCTGCAGCTTTTCAAATTCCGTTGCAATCCTCTCCCCAACCATATCAGGCCTTGTTGCCAACAGCTGACCCAGCTTAATAAAACTGGTTCCCAGCTCCTGAAACATCAATCTTAAATTCACCGGAAGGTCTGGGTCCAACAAGATGTCATATTCCTCCTCTTTGGAAGGCAGAATCTTTTCCTTGAGGGTTCGGGTCAATAGTTTGCCGAAACCATATTTCCGCAATGCCGCAGTTATTTCACGTAGTCGATTTTTCATTTCCTTATCCATTTGAATCACTTGAAACTTTGTTATCCTATAATATTGTTGTGAATAGAATGGTGCTGAATTACTTTGAGTCTGACCACCATATTGTTAAAGAGCGTTTTTTGAATCCTGTAAAAAAATTTAAAAAAAATAAACAGTTTATAAAGCATTTCAAAATTTAAGCAAATGCCTACTTTAAATTTTATTCCTTAAAAAAAATAATTAAATAATAGTGAAAATCATTCCACTATTATTCTACAACAGTTTCCTCCATGAACATACCCAACATGTTATTCAATGAGTCTGTTAAATCAAAGCCGTTAGTGTTGAACATTTCTAAAACGCCGGAAACATCCATAGGCAAATTAAGACTATTCAGTAAACTGGATATGTCAAAGTTATCTGCATCAAAACTAGCTACCAGACCGGAGAAATCAATGCTCTCCCAGTCGATACTGCATACTTCAATTATAGCGTTAACGGCACCTAGGAGGAACTGGGAATTATCTATGGCATCAATAAGATCTGACAGACCGATTGCAGACAGGTCATAGCCTGACACATCAATGCCGAAATCGGCCAAATCGATTCCTGCTGAGTCAAGCAATCCGGTTAAGTCAAGCACAATTGCATTTAAGCATGAATAATCAACGTTTTCAAATATGCCGTCCCAATCAAGGTCCAAGTTATCGAACATTTGCATAATGCCAGAAAGGTCCAGACCGAATAATTTGACACTGCTCAATAGACTGGACATGTCAAAGTTTTCTGCATCGAAAAGGGCTATCAGGCCGGATAGGTCCAAATCATCAATGTTAACGCCGATTAGTTTGAACAGAGCGGCAAGAGTGGACATGTCGATTTCAAGATTGCTTAAGATACCGATAAGATCTGACAGGCTGATTGCAGACAGGTCATAGCCGGACAGGTCAATTCCCAAAGCGGCCAAGTCAATGCCTAATGAATCAAGCAATCCGGACAAGTTAAGCTCGATTGCGCCTAAACATGAATAATCAACGTTTTCAAATACGCTTGCGAAATCAACATCTGAATTCATGAACATTTCCAAAATGGCGGAAAGGTCAGAGTCAGCTAAATTGAGACTGGACAATAGAGTGGATATGTCAAAGCTTTCTGCATCAAAGCTCTTTATCAAACCGGACATGTCGATATTCTCAAAGTCAATGGCGGACAAATCTAACTGAGATAAGGCAGCCATGTCAAAGTCAGAACTGCTTATGGCACCGATAAGGTCTGACAGGCTGATTGCAGACAAGTCATAGTCTGACACATCAATGCCGAAACAGGCCAAATCAATTCCTGCTGACTCAAGCAATCCGGTTAAGTCAAGCTCGATTGCGCCTAAACTTGAATAATCGACGTTTTCAAATATGCCTGCCCAATCGACATCTGAATTATTGAACATGTCAAGAATGGCGGAAATGTCCAGATCAGATAAGTTGAGGCTGGCCAGTAAAGTAGATAGGTCAAAGTTATCTATGTCAAAGCTGGCTATCAAGCCGGACAGGTCAAGGTCATCAATGTTAACGCCTATCAGTTTAAAGAGAGCTGAAAGTGTGCCCATATCAATGTCAAGATTGCTCAGGATGGTGAAAATATCCAGCAGGCTGATTGCAGACAGGTCATAGCCTGACAGGTCAATGCCCAAAGCGGCCAAGTCAATGCCTAATGAATCAAGCAATCCAGTTAAATCAAGCACAATTGCATCCAAACAGGAATAATCAGCGTCTTTAAATGCGTCACCTAAATCCAAATTAGCCAACATTTCCATAATGGCGGCAATGTCTGCATCAGAGAAGTTAAGGCTTGCCAACAAACTGGATAGGTCAAATTTATCTTTGTCGAAGCGGACTATCAAACCAGAGAAATCAAGATTATCAAAGTCCATGCTGAATAGCTTTGATATGGCTGTAAGGGAAGTCATGACGAACTCAGACCCTTTCAAGGCATCAATAAGATCTGACACGCTGATTGCAGACAAGTCATAGTCTGATACATCAACACCGAAATGGGCCAAATCAATGCCTGTTGAATCAAGCAAACCATTTAAATTAAGCACAATTGCATCCAAACTTGAATAATCACAGTTGGCAAATATGCTTGCCAGGTCAATGCCTGCAATACTGAAATCAGACATCTCTGCCTCAACATCAACATCACCGTCAAATGCGCTTCTATCAGGCATGTTTTTCATGTAAGTGTCGAGGTCAAATCCGGAACTCAAAAGGGCACCGATAGTGGTTAAATCCATTTTGGTAACATCCAATAGAGTCATGACGGCTTTTAATGTAATGAGTGATTCTGAATCTTTGGCTGGAGCTTTAAAGTTCACACTGGTAATGTCCATCATTGGGAACAATTCATCGAAGGAATTCAATCCAGTTGCATCCATGCCATCCATACGGATAATTACATCAACACTATTTGAATTTATAGGCTCAACTGATACGTCCACATTATCCATATCAATGACTACATCGTCAAAGTTTGTGTAATGGAAATCAGACATAAATATGGACAAATCAAGATTTGACAATTGTGTATCCGGCAGTGTGATATTCAGATTTAAATCGGATACATCAACCCTGTACTCCTTGCTTAAAAGAGTTAATTTAGGCAAATTCACTGATAAATCCATACTTTGCCCGTCCAATCCTAATGCCAAATTAAAATCAAGACCCTCGAAGTTAATGCTTGCGTCATTGAAATCAGGGTATATGAAGCTTTCTATATCAATGTCCAAACGCACACCGAGTTCATCAGCGAAGGATTTGAAAAGCAAATTAAGGCCCTTTAAATTTACATAATTCTTTTCGGTTATTATCTCCAAAGCGTCCATAATCGCTGAAAACTCCAGGCTCTGCGGATCGGAACTAGGTAAAATAAACAAATCAAGGTCTTTAAATGTGAAGATAGTGCTTTCAAAGTCACTATATGAAACTTCAGGAATATTCATCTGCAAATCAACTTTTGAAGAATCTGAATCTGCCACTATTGACATAGTTGAATCAGACATGCTCAAACCGTCTTGAGTGAAACCGTTAATACTTATATTGGTTTCATCTTCCATGGAGATTTTGTCCTTAAGGGCCAACTCATCATAATCCATCCCGAAAACGCTGAGTGCAGTGGTTAACAACTCCTCATTAACAAGTGAATCATCATTAAGAGAACCAGAATATTCACTTTGTACTGAAACTTCTTCTTCAGCTTCAATAGCTTCTGCTTCTGCCGGTTCTGAATCGGCATTTAAGACAGGCATAACTCTTTCAACAAGGTCCTTCTTTTTGCCTGAAACCTTCAAACCGTTTTCTTTCAGGATGTATTTTAGTTCGGCCACGGTATATTTTTCAGATATCTCTTCGGCGGTCAATGCTCCATTGCTTGAATCCGCATCAGGATATCCTTCATCGACTTTTGAAGTTTTTCCTTTTTTAGCCATGATATCATTTCCATAAATCTTTTTATGGTAAATATTATGAAATGTAAGATATTTATATATTTTGATTTTTTTTAAATATTATTTAATTTTTTTATTAAAAAATAATCAAATTGATATAAAATTAATAAATTTCTTTAAAATTATTAAAAATCATTGGAAAAAATCCATAAATTATAAATTGACTTGATGAATGTAAAAAAATTATCCGAAAAAGACCAAAGCAATACTTCAAATTTAAAAAATTATAACATTGGAAAAAATAATTAATAAAAAGAAAGAAAAATTTAAAAAATCTAAAAATTAATGAACAATTTGATAAAATTATTTCTTCACCGAATTGTGATTCTAAACATTTCACCTATGTTTAAAGTTAAAAATCAATTAGTCCAAACACTCAAAAGAAAAAAGTAAATGAGAGATAATCCCTCATCTCTCAATGTTTTTATCCTTCAGCCGCAACGTCAGAATAAAAACAACACCCATCAGAATCGCCGTAACCTGCATTACGAATGCCATTGCATCCTGAAAGATGCCATCCACAATTGTCACAACAGTGCTTCCCTGTGATTTGATATCGTCCATATTACCCATCTTTTGGAAGTAATCATAGACGTCCTGATGGAACTGTTCGTCTCCCGAATGCTCAGGCGCATAGGTATCGACTGCATGGCTAATGCCGCCCATAACTCCAAGAATCAGGATTATTCCTATAACTGCTGTGCCCATTGATTCGCCTAATGACAGGCCGGTTGAAGTGATGCCTGATGCATTGTTTTGGCTTTCTTCGGAAATATGGAATAATGCGCTGTCCACACATAAAGCCATTATGAAACCAAGTCCTGCACCCAATACAAACATTCCAGGCAGCAAATCCCACATTGTCGCATTCAATCTAAACTGATAGCTCAACATCAGACACCCAATGATGGCGAATATGCTTCCTATTGCCATGAGTGTCTTGTGATTCAATTTTCCGGATAAACTTGGAGCCGCCACTGAAAAAATCAGCAGACTTACAGTCATCGGAAGCAAAGTCAAACCTGTATTGAATGCTGATAACTCCAATACACTTTGCAGATACAGGGAAACTGCAAACAATCCTCCCTCCATTACAAGATAGGAAAATAACATGATGGTAGTTCCCACGCGCAAATTTCTGTCCTTAAATAATTCAACATCAAGCAAAGGCACATCGCCTTTCCTTTTTCTTCTGATTTCAAACAATGCAAAGATTGCCAAGGCAATCATACCCAAAATCATTGCAGCTATGCTGGTGGTGATATCTTCGGACAATGTCAGAATACCGAGGACCAGCAAAAAAGACCTATGACTGAAATTACAGATCCGGTAATATCCAAATCGCTTTTGGATTGCGTAGGCATGAAATCAGGTATTTTCCTTTGCATGACCAAAATAAGGACAACGATTATTAACTCAAATGCAAATCCATATCTCCAACTGAGAAATGTAGTCATGATTCCGCCGAAGAGCGGACCGATAGCTGCCGCAATAGCAACCATTACACTCTCGATTCCAAGGCAAATGTTCGTCTTTCGCAGGAATATGTTCCGCTTATTATGGAAATGATGGCAGGCAGCATCAATGCCCCAGCAACACCTTCCACCACTGCCCATCCAGCAAACAGCATTGTAGCATTTAAACTTATGGCTGCAGTAAATGTGCCGACACCATACAGTGCAGCTCCGATTAAAAACAGCTTCTTTTTGCCGACTATGTCCTGAAGCTTGGCACTGAGCAGCATGAATGCAGCAGTGATGAGAGTATAAAACGCCATGGTCATTTGAATGGTGCTCACATCAGTATTCAAATCAGCAACAATCTGAGAAATGCTCACATTCATGAATGTAGTGTCCAAAGCTATGATAAATGAAGCGCAAGCCACCAGTATTAATGGAATCCAGGAATGTTCCTTAATTGTTTCATTCATTTATTAATCTTCCGAATTCATATAAGCATATAAAGTTTGTGACATTCCTTAATAGGTTTTCATACAGATTAATTGAAGTCAATGCCACAATTCAAAGAAAAATTATTCAGCTCCTATTAATCACATATTCTATATTGTTAAATCCCAATACCTCACTGACCTTGATGTTATCCTCAGAAAAGGATTTTTCAATATCCTTCATCACTTCCCTTTTTCCTTCATCCTTCATATTGATAATTATTTTATCGCCATAGTCAATCAATAATATCTCAACATGCACATTTCCGTCGTTTGAATCAAAAACCGTGTCCAGTATATTGCCTAACGTTTCAATGGATGAACCATCCACATTCAAACTCTCCAAATGATTGAACATTTCAGATTTCGCACCATCATTTTTGCTTTCCAAAGTGTAATTTCTGGTTTTATCAATCAATCCCTTTCTAATGAAAAACAGCCCGTAATATTCGCTGTCATTCCTTTCAATTATTCTTACATAAATGGCAACAACCACTATCGATAGGATAAAACCCAGCAGGAAAGATATCCAGACACTAGTGATGCCGATGTAGGGATATAATAAGTATGTGAAAATCAACGGCCCTAGAAACTCTGAAATGATTGTAATGATTCCGGATTCCACAGTTCTTTCAATTCCCTCATAATAAAAAAGCAGCATGGTTGAAAACGCCATAGGTATGAATGCCAATGAGTATAGCCTAATCGCATTTTCCACCAATCCGTCATTAGGCATATTGTGAAGCTTGAAAAACATCAATAGGCCATCAGGATAGACCAACAGAAATGCGGTGAATATCACTGAACAGGCCATTGTTATTATAATTGAATTTCGCACGATATGATTGAGGTTATAGAAATCATTTTGCGAATAATAAATTGGGACAATGGATGATAACGTTTCGGCAAATCCCATGATTAGAATACTTATTATCAACAGTGCAACCATACATACATTGAATATGTCTAATCCCAGTTCTCCCAAAACTCCGCCAACAATCAGATTCATGATATAGATCAATAACACATTGAAAAAACCCATGCTTGCGCCCGGAAGGCCAATCTTGATTATTTCAATCGTTGATGATATAAAATGCCCGAATTTCAGTTTGGACAAGACAAACCTGAAGGTTCTTTTTGCATCAAAATGATATTTTAAGGTACACAGGAATCCCACCGCATAACCTATAAGCATTGCAAGTGATGCCCCTTCAATGCCCATATGAAGAACACAAAGGAACAGATAATCTAAAACTATATTGATGATATTTGCAACAATAATCACTCCCGAAGCAAAATTCGGCTGTCCATCAACACGAATAAACTGGCATAATACCCCCAGGATAGTTGCAATTGGGAAACACATGAATAAATATGTACTGTATGCGTGTACATAAGGCAGTGCTCCGGCAGTTGGATGCAACAGATTGATTACACCATCTTTAAATAAAAAGCATACCAATATCATTAAAACTGACAGTACTATTGTTGCAAGCATTGCCGTTGTGAAATAATGATTGCTTCCGTCCTCATCAAATTCCGCCTTTCTATTTAATCTGACCTCCCAATCCAAATAACCATTCAAATATTGTGATTAGCAATACCAAAGGTTCCAAGACCTGTAAGGCCGCTTGTGCATCGTGTCCTATGAATGTTGATACAAAACTTGCATCAACGACTGAAGCTATGTTTAAAGCCATTGCTATAAGCAGTGACGGCAACAGCAATTCCCGGAATTTATGAGTGATAATTTCATTTGACATGCTATTCACCTATTCAAAATAATCGAACTTGTTCAAATAATCGAATAACCGTTTAAGATACTCAACATCCGGTTCAGGCCAGTCAAATCCTAATGATTGAAGAATATCAACAGTCTGTTCGATTTCCACATTCTCCTCGAAATCGTCTTCCTCATCAAAGTCATCAATTGAAAAGTCAGCAGTTATGATACCCTGTATATTCTCATTG
>CACWUH010000060.1 GCA_902764015.1 uncultured Methanobrevibacter sp.
ATGATATATTCAACAGAAATCGAAAACATGTGTCCTGTGAGGAAGGGCGCAAACCACGACCCTGCTCCAATACCTGAAGAGGGCAAATGGGTAAAGGCAAAGCAAGTGGGCGACATTTCAGGTTTTACCCACGGAATCGGATGGTGCGCACCTCAACAGGGATGCTGCAAACTGACATTGAACGTTAAGGAAGGAATCATAGAAGAGGCATTGGTGGAGACTCTCGGATGCTCAGGAATGACACACTCAGCCGCAATGGCCGGCGAGATACTTGTGGGCAAGACAATCCTTGAGGCATTGAACACTGACCTTGTCTGTGATGCCATTAACACTGCAATGCGCGAATTATTCTTACAGATTGTCTACGGAAGAACCCAATCCGCATTTTCAGAAGGCGGCCTCCAGATAGGTGCCGGACTTGAGGATTTGGGAAAGGGCCACAGAAGCCAGGTGGGAACAATCTATTCAACCAAGGCAAAGGGTCCAAGATACCTTGAGCTTACCGAAGGCTACATCACAGAAATAGGACTTGACGAAGACGATGAAATCATAGGCTACAAGTACATCAACCTGGGAGTCATGCTTGACCAGATAAAGGACGGCGTTGAGCCTCTTGAAGCTATCGAAAATGCTACAGGCCAGTACGGAAGGTTTGATGATGCCGCCAAAAAGATAGATCCGAGGAAGGAGTGATTGAAATGAGTTTGTTTGAAAGTTACGAAAGAAGAATCGACCAGATCCTTCCGGTTTTGGAAAAGTATGGCATCAAGGACCTTGAAGAGGCAAAGCAGATATGTCTTGACAAGGGATTCGACCCATATGATATCGTAAAGGGAGTCCAGCCGATATGCTTTGAAAATGCATGCTGGGCATACACCCTTGGAGCAGCAATTGCAATAAAGCAGGGCTGCACAAAGGCATCCGATGCTGCAAAGGCAATCGGCGAAGGGCTTCAGGCATTCTGCATTCCTGGAAGCGTTGCCGATGACAGGCAGGTGGGACTTGGCCATGGAAACCTGGCATCAATGCTTTTGAGCGATGAAAGCGAATGTTTTGCATTTCTTGCAGGCCATGAAAGCTTTGCTGCGGCGGAAGGTGCAATAGGCATTGCAAACTCAGCAAACGAGGTTCGCGAAAAGCCTTTAAGAGTAATCCTAAACGGGCTTGGAAAGGATGCCGCTTTGATTATCTCAAGAATCAACGGATTCACCCATGTGGAAACCGAATTCGACTACTTCACAGGTGAAGTGAAAGTTGTCAAGGAAAAGGCATACTCCGACGGAGAAAGGGCAAAGGTGAGATGCTACGGCGCCGACGATGTTCGTGAAGGCGTTGCAATCATGCATCTGGAAGGGGTTGACGTGTCAATTACCGGAAACTCAACAAACCCTACACGTTTCCAGCACCCTGTAGCCGGAACATACAAGAAGGAATGCATTCTTCAAGGCAAGAAGTACTTCTCTGTGGCTTCAGGAGGTGGAACCGGAAGGACCCTTCACCCCGACAACATGGCGGCAGGACCTGCATCCTATGGTATGACTGACACTTTAGGACGTATGCATTCGGACGCCCAGTTTGCCGGCTCATCATCGGTTCCGGCTCACGTGGAGATGATGGGTCTTATCGGTATGGGCAACAATCCGATGGTCGGAGCATCCGTTGCGGTTGCAGTTGCCGTTGAAAAGGCTATGAAAAAATAGGGGATTCAATTCCCTTAAACATCTTTTTTTTTAGGAAGTTTTAATATGGCTACACTATGGGGCTTGGCAGTTCGAGGAATCTGTGAATTCGATGGAAAATATCTGCTTTTGAAAATCCGCTCAAAATCAGCCCACGATGCCGGAAGATGGGAAATTCCAGGTGGCAAGGTCAAGAAGTGCGAATATTTCGACAATGCGCTTAAAAGGGAATACCTTGAGGAAACCGGCCTTGAGATTGATGTTGACACTCTTTTGAATGTGGTTAGAAGGGACTATACCGCATGCAAGACCAATGAGGAGGTAAAGTCAATCCAGCTAATCATGAAAGTGACCTGCGACAGCGATGAGGTCACAATCAGTGAGGAGCATGATGACTACGGATGGTTTTCTCTGGATGAGGTCAATGAGATGATTGAAAAGGGTCTTCTGACCCCGCCTGCGGCCGAGGCATTTGAAAAATAAGTCTGTTTTGTAAGTGTTACAAACTGTAACTCCATGAAAATTATTTAAAGTTGGCTACAATTGTAGTCAACTGTTTCATTCTAATTTTAAAATTTTTGCAGCATTGTCATAAAGTATCTGCTGCCTTTCATCATCTGTCAGGTCAATCTTTTTGAAGTATTCCATTTCGCTAGTGGATTCCCACATGGGATAGTCGGTTCCCCACAATACCCTGTCTGAACCGTATGCATGAATCAGTTCGAGTGCAGTTTCGGGTGTCAGGGCATACAGGCTTGAGCTCAAGTCAACATATAGATTTTCATAACCTGACAATTGTCTGGTTGCATCTTCCCACATGCTCCATCCTGCAAAATGCGCTCCGATGAATGTTATGTCGGGAAACTTTTCAAGGAATGCCTTGATCTGTTTTGGATTTGAATAGTTGTATCTGAAATCTCCACAGTGGACAAGCATAGGCACTCCGGCTTCGCTCACGACTTCTCCTATCCTGAATGCGCGCTCCTCGTCCATGGCAAACCTCTGGAAATCGGGATGGAGCTTTACTCCCTTCAAGCCCAATTCAATCAGATAGTCAAAATCGCCCTGGATGTCATCGCTGTCCGGATGCAGTGTTCCAAAACCCGTAAACATGTCCGGATGCGAATTGACGCATTCGGCGATGAACTCGTTTATTGACTTTACCTGTTTCGGGGTTGTTGCAACGGAATGGATAAGGTAATGCGTCACGCCTACTTCGTTGCCGTCCCTAATCAGGCCATCCAGTTTGCCGTTCAATGACATGTCCAAATCATAAAAGTCCCTGATTCCAAGAACTGCCTTGTCTGCAATTTTTTCTGGGTAAATGTGACAATGTGAATTTATTATCTTTTGCATATTTTGGTCACCTTGTTAATATAATTTATCACCGGTATAGAGGTTTTCTTCGGTGTATATTCTGATTAGCCTGTCGACTACATCCTCATACATGAGCCTGTGGCCTACCGCCCCTCCATATGGGGTCTTGACATTGTTCAAGGATTTGTCTGAAAACTCTCCGCAGTTGTTTATGATGTACCACATTCCGTGAGGGGTATATATGAACAGCTCTCCCTCGCCTTTTGAATATCCTTTCTTGAAGCTGTCCTGTGGGTCGTAGATTTTGGTCGAGTGCACCGCAAGCCTTGAGAGGTCCTGCTCGGGCCTTGTTCCAGTCTGTTCAAAGAGCATCTTCAGCCATTCGTATGACTGGTCAATCAGATTCGCTTTTTTAATCGGATCGGCAAATGCTTCGGCTATCTTGTTCTGCCTTTTTTCCAATGTGTTTGTTATTCCGAGGATTTCCTCAACCTTTGGAACATCCTCTTCAAGGCATCTCCATCCTTCAGGCCTTCCTGTAACCTGAATGTTGCCTTCCTTGAAATCCATTCTTCTGAAGTTTCTGAAATATGGCTTCACCTTTTCGAATTCCTCGTCGGGAATCATTCTGTTCAGTCCATAGAGATATCCGTATTCGTTTGCGTCATAACATTTGGTTTCAAGTTTCAAATCTTCATCTGCCATAGGTATTATTATATCTGGTTTAAAATATAAATCTATTGTAACATGAACAGAAGCACATAATAAAATTAATAGTTTATATTTTGTATAATTATTTGTGAATTTAATATCCAGTTCGATAATTAAAAATTATTTTCGTAAGTTATTTTTATATTAAAAAACTAATAATAACTTATGGTAAAGGTAAGTATTATTGGGTCAACCGGAATCATAGGAAAAAACGTTGCATTCACCCTTGCACGTGAGGATACGGTTGACGAGATTGTAATGTTTTCAAGGCCTGAAAGCGTTGAAAAGGCAAAGGGTGAGACTTATGACATGTATGATGCACTGGCTGCCCGTGACATTGACTGCAGACTGACACCAAGCTGTGATTTCAGTGACATCACCGGTTCGGCCATTGTGCTTATTGCGGCGGGAACGCCAAGAAAGAAGGGCATGAAAAGGCTGGAGCTTGCAATTCCCAATGCGGAAATCGTAAGCTACTATTCAAGAAAGATTGCCAAATATTCACCGGATTCAATCATATTGGTTGCAACCAATCCCGTTGACGTGATGACAACCGTCGCCCTTAAGGCGTCAGGATTCAAGAAGAGCAAGGTCATCGGAGTCGGTAACCACCTGGACTCACTGAGATTGAAGAACTACTTCTCAAGACAGATTGACATCAACAGTTCCGAAGTCCATACGAGGGTAATCGGCGAGCATGGAGATCATATGGTTCCTCTTTTAAGTTCAACAACAATAGGTGGTATCCCATTGAAGTATTTCGTTGAATACGTCGATTTGGATATTACCGCACTGGTTGAACAGTTAAGACGCGCAGGAAACACCATCATATCTAAAAAGGGAGCGACGGAATACGGTCCTGCCTTTGCAATTTCAAACCTTATGTCCACAATCCTTACGGATTCCCATAGGGTTCTCACAGTAAGCAGCTATCTCGACGGGGAAATCGAAAGGGTCGAGGACGTTTCACTTGGAGTTCCGGCGGTAATCACCAAAAGGGGCGTTGCAATGATTGTTCCGATTCACATGAACGACATCGAAAAGAAGGAGTTCTTTGAAGCTGCCCGAACGGTCAGGGATGCAACATATGAAGTGTTGGAAAATTTAGATATTTGATGAGTGGATTTGTGTGGACATTATAAGGAAATGGACCGAGTCCAGCTTGATTTTAAAGATTCTGATAGGCATAGTCATAGGTGCCGCTTTAGGCGTATTTGCACCAGGATTTAAATTCATTGGCTTTCTGGGTGAAGTGTTTGTAAGTGCCCTTAAAGCAATCGCCCCAATATTGGTATTCGTTTTGGTTGCATCGGCACTTTCCAAGGCAAAGGGAGGAATCGGATCCAGATTCAGAACGGTCATAATTCTGTATCTGTTCAGTACTTTTCTCTCTGCAATGGTTGCAATCATTGCAAGCACACTGTTCCCGGTCACCATGCATCTGACTGCTGCAAGCACGGCAGCAGCGCCTCAGGATCTGGGCAAGGTTATGTCCGACATGATTTTGGCAGTCTTCACTAATCCGATAGAATTGCTTGCTACAGGCCAGTATCTGGGAATACTCTTCTGGTCAGTCGTGTTTGGAATCGCTCTCAAGATGGTTGCAAGCGACACAACCAAGGATGTCCTGAATGACCTGGCCGATGCGGTGACCAAAATCGTGCAGGCAATCATCCAATGTGCCCCTATAGGAATATTGGGACTTGTTTTCACATCAGTTTCCGAAAGCGGGCTTTCTATATTCACCCAATACGGCTATCTGATTCTGCTCCTTGTGGGATGCATGGCTTTCGTTGCCTTTGTAACCGACCCTATTCTTGTGACCGTTGCATTGAGGCGAAACCCTTATCCATTAGTAATCACATGCCTTAAGGAAAGCGGAATCACAGCATTCTTTTTCAGAAGCTCTGCAGCAAACATTCCGGTCAACATGCAGCTGTGCGAACGCCTTGGCCTTGACAGGGATTTCTTCTCAATAAGCATTCCGCTGGGCGCAACAATCAACATGGAGGGTGCGGCCATCACAATCACGGTGATGACCCTTGCGGTCTGCCACACCATGGGCATATCCACTCCCCTGCCCCTGACAATAGCGCTATGCATCATCTCGACATTGGCGGCCTGCGGGGCATCGGGCATTGCTGGGGGTTCATTGCTTTTAATACCTATGGCATGCTCACTTTTCGGAATAAGTCCTGACGTGTCAATGCAGGCAGTGGCGGTGGGATTCATCATAGGTGTCATCCAGGATTCCTGCGAAACCGCACTGGACTCTGCAGGGGATGCGCTGTTTACGGCCACAGCTGAATACCATGAGAGGATGGCAAATGGAGAGCCGGTCAATTTCATGGGAGAATTTGCAAAGGATGGTGATTAGATGAAATTGGTAATACAGAGAGTAACATCAGCAAGCGTTGAAGTTGAAGGAAAGATTGTCGGCGAGATTGACGATGGCCTTATGGTGCTTGTCGGCTTCGGTGAGACGGACACAACCCGAGAGGCAGACTATCTGGCCCGAAGGCTTGCCAAACTGAGAATATTCCATGATGACGAGGAAAGGATGAACAGATCGGTGATGGACATCGGCGGAAAGCTCCTGCTGGTTCCCCAATTCACACTATATGCTCACACCAAAAAGAACAGGCCTTCATTTCACAAGGCACTTGCCCCTGACAAGGCAACAGAGCTCTTTGACTATTTCACCGAAAAGTGCAGAGAATTCGTGGATGTCGAAACAGGGGAGTTCGGAGCCTTCATGAAGGTCAGTCTGCTCAACAACGGTCCTGTCACAATCCTTTTGGAAAAGGAATTCGAATGATAATAACAAGTTGAATACAAATATTTAAAAACACCTACATCTATATATATCTTTACCAATGAATGGATGTAAAGATAAATGTCTATTGAAACTCCAAAATCAAATGAGATAAAGCGACTGACTACACCATTGACCATTAAGGACTTCAAGGCCTATGACAGTCAGGGAAAGCTTCTCAAGTGCAGCGAAACCATATCTGATGTGAGATTCATAGTGGAGCCAAGGCCACATATCCTAAATGACAATGAAATTCTGCAGTATGCTCCCCAATCAAAGTCCGCATCTCAAATCAGGCTGAAAAGGGGTTTTGGAAATATTCAAGACATATTATTGGTCCATGAATCACTCCCATGGATTTTAGGATTATATTATGTAGCCTTAATCTGTGCGGCCATCCCAATAGTATTCTCAAAATTCATATTCGGAATGTATCTGGTTTTGGTTCTTATAATACTGCCTCTGCTTTATCTGTATTATATCTTTAATTTCAAAAAGTATACAAAATACACTGTCAAGGAACCTGTTAAGGAACAGGTCAAGGAAACCAAAAAGGCAGAAACTCCAGTTCAGGCGGCTCCCGTTGAGGAATCCTCGGGTTTTGAGTCCTTCAAGAAATACGAAAAGGAAATCAATAATCTGAAGGTGGTGTTCGATGTCAAGGAAGGGGTTGTGCGTGATTTGATTGAAAAGCGTTTTGAACCGCCTCAAATTACCTATGACAAATTCATCTCAGCAATAGACAGCTGCCATAAGCTGTTTTATGCACAGTCAGATTCCGCATTAAGCATCATTAATCTGGCGGTCGAGGACACTCCAAGGGTTCGTGATGAGATTGACAGCAAGATCGGGGCAATGAAAAAGATTATCAACCAGATTGAGGATTTGACAAACGAGCTGGTAATCAATATCAGCTCCTCAAGCGAATCTCCCGATGAGGTTAAGAATCTGTTGGATGACATGGAAAACTTGATTGAATCCGTTAAGGAGTATTAGGTGATGCTATGAGTAAAAATTGTCCAAAATGCGGCAAGGAATTGCCCGATGATGCAAGATTCTGTATGGATTGCGGATACACTCTTGAAAAGCAGGAAAGCGGCGGATTATTGGACAGCCTTCCGCTTCCAACAATATTCATAATATTGATAGTTGCAATATTGGTCATTGGAGGGGTTTTCATCCTGTCTGCAGGTTCTGGAGACAACAACAAGGCTTCAGACAAATCCGATGAGCCGACCCATGCTGTTGATATGACAATAACCGATGTTAGCGGTTGGGACAGCGATTCCGGCAAGAAGAGCTATACGCTATATACCGAAGCAATATTCAACAGTGTTCCTGGTGATTTGAAGGGATACAATGTCAAGACCACCTATTATGACTCAAATGGTACTGAAATTGGCCATGAAACCGAAACGCTGGAGGACGTATACTATGACAGCAACTATGCGCTCAGTTTCGGATACTACACAACATATAAATTGCCGGACCCGGACCATGTGAAAGTAGAAATTATAAAAGGTGGAAAAGTTATAGATTCATATACAGAACAAATTGATAAAAACAGAATTGATTATTTAAATTAAATTGATGGTGATAAAAATGGCTGAATTCTCACTTGATGTAGATGGTATTAAGGAAGATGTCGAAAAATCAATAAATGTAGAAAAGGAAAAGCTCGAAGATTCAAATCTCAAGACCCAGGCAGGCGACAATGCACAGGCAATATTTGATGCAGACCTGACCAATCCCCAGGAAAGGGAAGGCATATTGAAGCCTCTTGACAATTTCGGTTTGAATGAAATGTCAAGGTCAGCATCCCACAATGAAATGCTTGCAACAAGATTCGTTGACCTAACAAAAGGCGGAAAGGAAGCAGACAACATCGGCGAACAGCTCATTGAGCTCAACAAGCAGATGAAGGATTTGGATCCAAGCAGGGTTGACTTTGCAAAGAAGGGTGTCATCGGAAATCTGATGAATCCTGTCAGGAAATACTTCGCAAAGTATGAAAAGGCCGAAGTGGCCATATCAGACATCGTGGAATCACTCGACAAAAGCAGCAAGGTACTGCAGAACGACAACATAACACTTCTGAATGAGGAAAACTACCTGAGGGAAGTGACAAACAAGCTTCTTGCCGACATCGAGCTGGGAAAACAGATGGATGCATCAATCGAGGCTCAAATCCAGTCTGCCGAAATCGAAGGGGTCGACCAGAACAAGATTGATTTTGTGCGTGAAGAGGTGCTCTTCCCGTTAAGGCAGAGAATCATGGACATGCAGCAGATGATTGTTGTAAACCAACAGGGTATCGTTTCACTCAATGTTATAAGACGAAACAACAAGGAACTCATCCGTGGAGTCAACCGTGCAAAGACAGTAACCGTATCAGCCTTAAGAACTGGTGTGATGGTTGCAAGCGCACTGTATGACCAGAAGATTGTCATGGACAAGATCAACATCCTCAACCAGACAACTGAAAACCTTATTGAATCCACTTCACACATGCTCAAGGAGCAGGGAAGCGAAATTCAAAAGCACAGTGCCGAAACCATGATTTCACCTGAAGTATTGAAGGCTGCATTTGCAGAAGCTCTGCAGGCCATCAATGACGTAAGCACATATAAGGTTCAGGCATTGCCTCAAATGAAAGAGACAATCAACATGTTTAGCGACATGGCAGATGAAGGCCAGAAAGTGGTTGAAAAGATAGAGACAAGCAACAACAATATTTTAGAATAAAATGAATCTTGTTGAAAAGATCAAAAACTCATGGTGGGTAATCCTTTCACTCATCATATTTCTCAACGGCTTGGGATTCATATACATCGGATTCAAGCACAACAACAGAAATTGGATTCTGGAAGGCATTACCTATGAATTCCCATGGTTTTTCTACTTCATAATCTTTGCAGTCTATGGGGTAAGCGTCCCATCGACATTGATTATTACCTTTGCAGTCATACTGATGCTTATAAGCATTATAAGGTCCGTATGGGTAGCAATCAAGCTTGCAGATGTTTATGACAACAATGAGAAATACACCATCAAGCAGACAAACCTTAACCGTTCAGCCAATGCCAAAAACAATGACTCGCCCAATATAGGATGCTGTTTCTGTCTGATTTGCATTTTCATAATATTTGCAATCATAATCATCCTTTGAACCTCCCTGCCTTTTGAGAATGCGGGGATTCGCAAACCTAAAAAACATGTGTTTTAGGAGGTTACTGCACCGTCGTCCCGACGATTATTTTTTTTAATCCTCTTTGGAGGATGTTTTTACTGGCATTGATGTCCCTGTCATGATGTTTGCCACAGTGGGGGCAGTCCCAGTCTCTGATTCCTAGGTTTCCCAGTCCGCTGATATCTGGATTTTTTTCGCCGCATTTGCTGCAGATTTGTGTGGATGGAAAATCCATGGGAACCTTGATGAGGTCTACATCATTCCAGATGCATTTGTATTCCAGTTTATCCATGAAGATACGTGGAGCGTTCAATTG
>CACWUH010000061.1 GCA_902764015.1 uncultured Methanobrevibacter sp.
TGTAATTGACATTACAGGATTCTTTTTTAGTGATTTGAAATGTGGACGTCCAGTTCTATGAGTATAGAATCCGTTGTAGGCTTTTATCAAGCGGTCTGTAGATGCCTGAAGACAGGTGGATTCAGCTTTTTTCAGGAATGGTTTTTGTCTTTTTAATTCTTTTACTATTTTTTGTGTGTATGTGCGGTTTACTTCAGATTGTGTGCCTATTCCAAACTCTTTGACAAGGTTTTCACGGTAAATACTTGCTTCCAATGTTTTATTGAAAACATAACCGGCGGCACGGAAATTGAAATTCAATTCCCTTTCTAAATCCTTATCAGGGAAAAATTCAATTTTATCAGTCAAAATAAAAGTTTTACCACACATAAAAAAAAACACACACCTTTATTTTTTCATTATTTTTTTAAAAGAACATTTATAATTAACTGCTCTTCTTATAAATAAAAATTAATAAGATAATATATAAAGAATTTATCCAAGAGCATTTGAAAAGTAATATTTTAAATAAAATCTAAAAAATATTCAAATGCCTTTAAAGTGCAATTCCTCTCCGGCTTAAAGAAGCCGGAGAATTCTTGCACAATAATGTTAAATATTTAAACATACAAAGATTATTTTAAATTGCTTTGATGGGAAAAATAATGTCAAATTCAATCGGAGAAAAATTTCAGATAACAACTTTCGGATCAAGCCACGGCACTGCAGTGGGCGCTGTAGTCGACGGATGCCCTGCAAACCTTGAATTAAGCGTTGAAGATATTCAAAATGAACTCAATAAAAGGAAACCGGGAACAAGCAGCGTCACCACTCCAAGAAAAGAGGATGATGAAGTCCAGATTCTTTCAGGCATCTTTGAAGGAAAAACTGACGGAACACCAATTACAGGAGTCGTATTCAACAGAAACCAGAAATCCAAAGATTATTCCATGTTCAAAAACACTCCACGTCCATCCCACGGTGATTTCGGATGGATGGCCAAATACGGCCACTATGACTACAACGGAGGAGGCCGTGGAAGCGGAAGGGTCACCATCGGCCATGTCATTGGTGGTGCAATAGCCAAAAAGCTTTTGCAGACACAAAACATTGAAATTATCTCCCATGTCACCCAAATAGGCGACATCAAAGCTTCAAGACAAGATTTTGACACAATAAGAAAAAACATCGAAAAGAATCCCGTCCGTTGTGCTGATTTAAAAGTCGCAAGCGAAATGGAAGAACTGATTTTAGCCAAAAAGCAGGAAGGAGATTCCATCGGAGGCATAGTCGAAACCATTGCCGTCAACGTTCCGGCAGGACTTGGAGAACCAGTATTTGAAAGGCTTGACGGAGACCTTGCAAGAATTCTTATGAACATCGGCGCCGTCAAGGGCGTTGAAATCGGCCTAGGATTTGACGTGGCATCCAACACAGGCTCTGAGATAAACGATGAATACCAAATAAACAATAATAAAATCACTACCAAAACCAACAATTCCGGCGGAATCATCGGCGGAATGAGCAATGGAATGCCTATAGTGTCCAGAATTGCAGTAAAACCTACTCCATCAATCTCCAAATGCCAGCAAACGGTCGATTTGGAAAAGATGGAAAACAAAAAAATAGAAATTAAAGGACGTCATGACCCCTGCATCTGCCCTAGAGTGACAGCAGTGGCTGAATCAAGTACTGCAATCGTTCTTGCAGACCATATGATTCGCTCAGGATTCATACATCCAACTAACCTGAAAAAATAACCTTATTTTCTTTTCACCATAGCCAGCTCGTCGAATTCCTTGTGTTTGAAGGCAAGCTGGTAGGAATTCTTCCTCTCGTTTTCATACAGAGTATGGCTGGTGCTGTGGATTGATGACTGGACATCCTTGAGGGATATCAAGCGGAATCTCTTCGGATTGTTGTAGTTAACATTGAAGGACAATCCGTCATATGCTGCGATTGTCTTGACGCCTGTCTTTTTGGAAACCTTTTTGGCCTCGGTAACTGGGTTTGCCGAAATCATCTTAAGGCCCAGATGTGTCATTACCGCAACCTGCGGCTTGACCTCCTCAATCAGGTCTATGAAATTGCGTGTGCACATGTGCCCGTTGATTGAGCGGTTTCCCGGTCTCAACACGCTTGCGATTAAGATATCTGCACCTTCATGCTCTTCAGCCAAGCCCTCGAAATAAGCAGTGTCTGAAGTGTATGATACCTTAAATCCCTTGTAATCAAGCTGGAATCCCACACCAGTCGGGTCGCCGTGCATGGTCTTTGTGCCCTTGATTTTGATGTTGTTGAGATGGTCATACACGCCTGGCTTCAAGATAATCTTTTCCGGCTTTGACTGATGATAAGAGGAAATGCATGGTCCCCACTGTTCAAAACCGTTAAGGACACTTTCGCTGCCGACAACAGCGCCCAATTCCTTGGTCATCCCTCTTGTCATGGCCTCAATCAGCACTTCAGCATCATTATAATGGTCAGTATGAGAATGGGTAACGAAAACCCCGCTTAGATTGCGGGGATCGAATCCGAACTGATATGTCCTTATGAGAGCTCCTGGACCCGGGTCTATGTGGTAGTTCTTCCCTCCGAGGTTGTCAATCCTGAAACCCCCGGTCATTCTTCTTTGGCTGATGGCGGAGAATCTTCCTCCACCGCTGCCTAAAAATGTAATCTTCATTTAAACCACACTACAATGAGCATAAAATTATATCACATTTGAGTGGGGACTTGTCCTTCTTAAGGCATAAATCCTCATTTTCAATGACAACTTTATCTCCGATTTTAACATCATCACTTTCCGTAAACATCAATACGTTCTGGCCAGGAGCAGCTTTCTGTTTCCAGTTTCCATCAACTGCCTGGGTCTTGTTGTTCAATTGGACAAACAGCATGTTTCCATCGATGTTGACAACCTTACCTATTTCTCCCTCGCTGACGATTTTGCTTGCCATCTCTATTTCAAGGTTTTGCTGGACCAATTTTTCCGTCAGTTCCTGCCTGAACTTGGTCAATACCTTTATGTCATGGTCTATTGTCAAATTCAAGTGTTGCTGGGCTTTTGCCTTGTCAAACTTAGGCTGCTGTATCATCACATCAACATTCTTACCGACAGTTGGAGTTTGGGAGGCAATCTCCTCGATAATGCTCTGAAAAGTCTCGCCCATGTACCTCATGCTTTGGGAATGTTTCCATTTCCTTTTAATCAATGTTTCGGCCTTAAGTTTTGCATACTGATTTCCAAAGATGATGAGTCCATTATCCCCTGCCTTACGAGATTGCGTTTCTGAACCCAACAATTCAACAACCTGGTATCCATTTGCGGTTCCGTAAATACGTTTCCTTCTTGTTTCAAAGGTTCCCTTGCTGCTCACTTCCCCACGAACACAGTTTCCAACGACCTTGAGCTTGCTTGCATCATCCGTGATTTTTATTGAAACTCCAAGCTCCCTTGCCCTTGCAAGAAAGTCGTCGTCATTGCTTATCATTCCTTTATATAATTCATCTTCCAATACTTTCAAATTCTCTTTATCACCGAAATATCCTATCTTTCTTTTATCACTCGCCATTACACATCCTTTCTTTCCAATAAAAGCGATAATTAAGCTCATAATATCTCCTAATTTGATATTTAACTAAACTGTTAAAATATCAATAATTTATTAATCATATATATTTTTAGTTATCATGTATTATAAATGTTAAGAGTTTGAGAAAAATAATTCAAATTATCAATTAAACAATAAAATAAGGTTTAAATTCATTTTTAAAAGAGCGAACAATATATTTAAATAATAATATGACAAGAAATATAATTATATTAAATGTTAATTATTTATCATGATAATATAACATGACAATATAAAAACAACAGGAGAAAAACTATGATAGATCTCAATAAGATGTTTAAACCTGAATCTGTGGCGGTTATTGGAGCTTCCAATACCCCCGGAAAAGTAGGATATATCATTGTTGATAATCTTATCAATGATGGATTTGAAGGTGAGATATATCCTGTAAACCCTAAAGGTGGAGAAATCCTCGGAAAGCAAGCCTATGCAAACATTAAGGACGTGCCTGGAAAGGTGGATTTGGTAATCATTACCATCCCTTCCCCATTCGTGAACACAGCAGTCAAGGAATGCGGTGAAGTCGGCATTGAAAATATGGTTGTAATCACCGCAGGATTTAAGGAAGTTGGCGGAGAAGGCGCCATACTAGAAGCGGAACTGACCGCTCTCGGTAAGGAATATGGAATAAACATTATTGGACCAAACAGTTTAGGAATCACCGATTCCCACACCCCATTGAACGGATCATTTTCACAGATGATGCCTCCAACCGGAAATATGGCATTCATCTCACAGAGTGGAGCCATGATGGTTGCCATCATCGACTGGAGTGTAACTTCCGGAATCGGATTCAGTAAGGTAATCAGTCTGGGAAACAAGGCAGGAGTAAGCGAAATCGAGCTATTGCAATACCTGGCAGAAGACGACGAAACCAATGTAATCATATGTTATCTTGAATCAATTTCCGATGACGATGACTTCGTGAGAACCATGAGGGAAACCGCACACAAAAAACCGATTATCGTACTCAAATCAGGTTCAAGCTCTGCAGGTGCAGCGGCTGCATCCTCACATACAGGAGCATTGGCCGGCAGTGACCTTGCATTCGACACAGCATTCCACCAATCCGGAATCATGCGTGTGGAAACCATGGCGGAGCTATTCGATTTAGGACTTGCATTCTCCAAAGCCCCTCTTCCAAAAGGAGACAGAGTGGCTATCATCACCAATGCAGGTGGTGGAGGAGTGCTTACCGTAGACGCAATGGAAAAGGCAGGCCTGCAATTGGTTGAATTCGATGAAGAAACCACTGCAAAACTGCAGAAATGCGTAACCGATGAAGGAAGCGCCAAAAACCCTATCGACGTATTGGGAGATGCACCGGTAATCAGATACAAGGAATCACTGGAACTTGTATTGGGCTATGAGGACGTCGACAGCCTTATCGTAATGGTATGTCCTACCGCATCAGCCGACCCTGACGGAATCGCAGCCGCAATCATCGAAGAGAAAAAGAAATTCGACAAGCCAGTCATTGTCGTCAACATGGGCGGACCTACATTCGTGGATGCCAACGACGCATTGAGGGACAACGGCATTCCAACCTATGTATTCCCTGAAACCGCAGTCACCGCTCTTGAAGCTATGGTCAAGTTCGCTAAACTTGAAGAAAGAGAATACGACGATGTAATCGACAACATCGACGATGTGGACAAGGATGCCGTAAAGGCAATATTCGACAAGGTAAAAGCAGACGGCAGGGACACACTGCTCGGTAGCGAAGCATACGCAGTGGCTGAAGCATACGGAATTTCAGCAGCACCTATCAAACTGTCAACAAGCGCTGATGAAGCGGCAGAACTTGCTGAAGAGATGGAATTCCCAGTTGTTCTTAAAATCGCATCTGATAAGATATTGCACAAATCAGACATCGGCGGTGTAAAGGTGGGAATCACTTCAGCCGAAGAGGCAAAGGCAACCTATGAGGAAATCATCAAAAACGCCAACAAGGCTCACCCTGACATCGTTCCAGACGGCGTTGAAGTGCAAAAAATGATGGATTCAGGCGAAGAGGTCATTGTAGGTATGATACGCGACAAGCAATTCGGTCCAATGATTGCATTCGGTATGGGTGGAATCTACGTCAACCTCATTGAGGACGTGTCATTCAACCTCGCAAAAGGAATGAGCTCCCAGGAAATCGAAGATCAGATTGCATCAACCAAAGTGTCCAAACTGCTTGAAGGATACCGTGGAGAAGCTCCTTGCGACGTTGAAGAGGTCAAAGAGGCCATTAAAAGGGTAGCCAGATTAACTTTAGACTTCCCTGAAATATCCGAGCTTGACATCAATCCAATCTTTGTTTACGAAGAAGGATCATCAGCTCTTGATATCAAAATCAAATTATAATTTCTCACACGAGAAATTAACTCTTTTTTCTTTTTATTTCATCCACAGTGATTGTAATGTATGGCGAAATCGATTTGGAAACCTACACTGTTGCCATCATAAGATTGAATACGGCTTTTGGCAAACTTGAAGACTTAAAAACCGATGAGGCGAGAGAACTGCTTGGCGAAAGCTGCAGGGACCTTCAAAAGATATACTCTGAAATTGTCGACGACCTGAATCAGGAAGAGGTCAATCTTAATGAATATTACCTCTTTTTTCAAAACGGGAAACAGACTTTTCCCCAATATATCGAAGCGCTTGGAAGCATTGAAGATGATGAACTTCAGGAAACTGTCAATCAGCTATTGAATGTGTTTACAAACCTCAATAAGATTGCCGACGGGTTTAAGGGAGATAATTTGAATGGAATATGATTTATCAAAACTTGGAATCGAAAAAGACCTTCACTACGAATGCATCACAACAACCTTAAGCAAAAACGGTATCAGGAATGCGGAAGCATTCTCATTGGTCTATCTGGGCAAAGGCAATGTCCACTGCCAAATCTTTGAGGGGTCAAAGACACTGAAAAACATCCTCGACACCAAAGAATATGCAGTCAACATCACACAGGACCCCCTGGTTTTCACCTATGCCACACTGGATTGCCTGGGCGATGAGTATTATGCTGAAGATGACGGCATGGCCATCATTAAGGACACTCCATCCTACATTATCGTTGACGTTGAAGACATTGAGGTCAAAACTCCCGAAGACATCCCTATAAAAAGCGACAATAATATCTACCTCATCTACGGAAAAATCAGAAAAGTGGTCATAAACGATGAAAGCGTCAAGGCATACAACCGTGGAATGAGTGGGCTTATCGAAGGGCTTGTGAACCTTTCAAGATACAAGATTGTTGATGACGCCAAAAGACAGGAGTATATGGCGAAACTTATTGAAAATCAGCGCATCATCGAAAAGGTTTCAGATAAAAAAACAAAAAATGCAATGGCCAAGCTAATGGCCGAATACGAAAAAAATTAGAAAAAAGCATAGTTGAGTCAACTATGCTTCCCAGTAAAGGTCTTCATGGGAAACTGTTTGGTTTAAGATTCCCAAATCAACTTCCATCTGTTGGAAGGTGTCCACACTTGCTTTGTAGCTGTCATCCAAGCCATAAATGAATGGGAAGCTTTCTAATGATTTGGCTTCTGCATCTTCATTAGCAACGATGTCTTTAGGCAAGAGTTTAACTACTTCTGAGGTTTTACCGTCCTTGATGTTTTTGTTGATGAATGTGGTTGCTTCCTTGTGGATTGCAATTATGTCCTTGGTAGTGTTTTCGTTGTTCTTAATGAAGTCATCAGATGCAACTACAACACAACATGGGTGTTTAGGCATGATTTCGGATGAATCAACCAATTCAGTGATGTTGTCGTCAGCCACTCCAAGACTTACGTAAGGCTGGAATGTGATTGCTGCAGGAAGGTTGCCGGTTTTCAATGCATCATTGATGGATGGAACTTTCATTGCAGATTCGTTGATATCATTCAAAGACATTCCGTTTGTTTTCAAGTATGCTGAAAGCAATACATGCTGAATGGAAGCTTCACCAGGAGTTGCAACGGTTTTGCCTGCCAAATCCTTTGCAGTGGCAATATTAGAATCTTTAGTTACAATAAGTCCGCTACCCTCAATCTGAGCAGCAGAAATAACCTTTACAGGAACACCAGAAGAAACTGAAGACAATACAGGAGCAATTCCCACATAACCTACATCAACATCTCCACTGGCCATAGCAGTCATCAAGTCTCCGCCGTTGTTAAATTGAACAAGCTCGGTGTTGATTCCCTTATTCTTATATAAACCTTGTGCGTCTGCTACAAACAATGCAGCATCGTGGTCTGAAGGCAGATAGCCTATCTTTACGGTGTTGCCGGAGTCTCCGCCTAAAAAGTCGAAGAGTCCTGCGCTGGCTGATCCCATTACGAGGAATACGGCAAGCGCCAACACTAAAACAAATGTTATTTTCTTATTCATTATTTTTCACCATTAATTAATTTAAATTAATTACAATTATTAATATTACAAGTAGACTATAAATATATTACTTATTACCTTGATTAACAATTGTTATATTTGAATCCCCAATTGACTATTATATCCGATAGTATTTAAATGTTGTCTAATATTCATCCGCAACATCACATGGCTTTACCCAATCCCCGCCATTCACAAGAGTTTCGATTGCATCTATGATGCAATGGGGATTCCATCCGACCACCGCATCAGACTTTTCCTCCAGCTGCCTCAAAATCAGTTCCATACCGTAGGAGCGAACCAGAAGCAAGGGAACATTAAATTCCTTTGACTTGTCAATCAATTCATCAAAGAGCTCCTTGTTATAATGGTAAAGACCGAACAGCAATATGGTCACGTCAATTTCCTCAAACAGCCCATCGGTCAGGTCATTATCCAGGGTGTTGTATTCAACATATGAAAAGTCCTCCTGGCTGTCTATACGTTCCTTATAGAAATCATACTGGTTTATCGGGTCGTGCTCCCCCTTGGTTATGAGAAGGGTGTAGACCCTATTTTCATGAATTTCATCCGACACCTGATCACCTGCAATAAAATAGCACTACCCACCATAAATAATCTGGACTATCTGGATTTCATCGCCGTCATCAATTACACTTTCCTCTATTGCAATCTCTCCGTTTTGCTTTACGACATTCGTTTGAGATGACAGTTCCAATTCGCTTAACAAATCATTTATCGTATAATTCTCTTCCAGTTGCCTTGTCTCATCAATATCCTTGAACTTCAATTTGTATTCCATCTTATCACATCAAATGATTATTCATTAACTTAACAATTGTTATATTCTAATCCATTGAATTAATTTAATGCTTTTGAATATTTAAAGGTTGTGCAAAAAAAGAATATTGGGAAGTTGATTATTCAGCTTCCCAGAAAATCTTATCTTCAGAAATAGGCTTTTTCAAAACGCCCAAATCGACTTCCAGTTGCATGAAATCCATAACGTCCTTTTTATAGGTATCGTTCAAACCAGATATGAACGGGAAGCTTGACATTGACATCTTTTCGACCTCAACATCACTGACTATGTCTTTAGGCAACATTCCTGCGGCATCATCGGTGTTTTTGTTGATGAAATCCGTTGAATTTTCATGAATTTCCAATATCTTTTTAGTCTCATCCGGATGGTCGGCTATGAACTTGTCTGAAGCAGCCACCACACAGCATGGATGGTTCGGCAGAATGTCCTGGGAACCCGCCAATACTGTAGCACCATTCTTTTCGGCAATTGACACATATGGCTCAAAAGTGATTGCGCCGTCAATCTTGCCTGTCTTGAGGGCATCATTCATTGAAGGAACTTTCATGGCCGAAACCTTCAGGTCATTGATGTCCATTCCGTTCTGGCTGAGATAGTATTTAAGAAGCATGTGCTGGATTGATGCCTCGCCCGGTGTGGCAATCTTTTTTCCCGCCAAATCAGACACCGAAGCGATTCCCGAATCCTTGGAAACAACTATTCCTGATCCTTCCGTCTGCGCTGCGGATATCACCTTGACCGGAACCCCCTTGGCTATTGAAGACAATACCGGAGTGATTCCGACATATCCGACATCAACATCCCCACTGGCCATGGCGGTCATCAGGTCTCCGCCGTTGTTGAACTGGACCAGCTTTGTTTTGATTCCATTTTCTGCGTATTTTCCTTGTGCGTCTGCAATGAACAGCGCGGCATCGTGGTCTGACGGAAGGTAACCAATGGTCACTTCCTCACCGCCCCCTCCAAAAATGAGGAATGCACCAACGGCAACGATTGCCACTGCAATAACAACTGCGATAATCTTATTATCCATTAAATCACCAATATTAATTATATCCAAAAAATTATT
>CACWUH010000062.1 GCA_902764015.1 uncultured Methanobrevibacter sp.
ACGATATACTCCAGGCTGTCGAAATGGCTCATCAGTATCTGGGTTTTCGGCCTGTCCAGCTTTTCCCTAAAATAAGACTTGACCCTTTTGATGAGATTTTTTGCCTTTCCGACATATATGATGGTATCGGAGGAATCGCGCATTATGTAAACGCCGGGCTTACTTGGCAGATTATCTGGAGATTTAAGTTTGGTTGACATGAAAAACACTATTTGAGCTCAACAAAATCGTTGTCGATTTTGACCCTGTTGTTTGCAATCATCAAATCCAGGACGCCGTTGATTCTGTTAGCTGTCTTTTTGGACGTTGAGCGGAATCCGAAATTGCGTGAAGTCTCTTTGGCAACCTGATTTGTTGAGATGTTCGGATTGTAAGTCAGTACAAGTTCAATGCTTTTGGCAATCTCCTCATCGGAAATCAGTTCGATGTTCGGCTTGTTTCTTCTGCGTATAACCACATCGTTGTTTGATGCGTCATACAGGAAGTCTCCTATTCTGATTATACCTCCTGAGTTTTCGCAATCTTCAATGGCCGCATTGACTGTCTTTTTCAGTTTGGCTCCTGCACGATTGATATGGCAGCAGTCCCTGATTCTTTTTGTAACTTCATTAACATGAACCGGACCTTCAGTATCCACAATAAGCTTGACGGAATCGGCAACATCGGATATAGGCTTCTTATACAAGTCATCGGATGAAATCAGCCCGATGTCAGTAGATTGGACATAATCGACTATATTGTCTTCAAGCTTCCTTTTGCCCGGCAGCTTATGATTGTCGAATGCCTTGAGCTGATTGTCCTGCCTGCGCCTTTCCTTTTCTATTTCCTTGTAGTCCTCATCGGCGGATATGATAATGTCCTCAAGGGCCTGGTCCTTTATCTCTTCCCTTCTGTGCTGCTCATGAACCGGAACGATGACATCCTCATCGCTTTCTATTTCCTTTTGAAGGGCTTCCATCTGCATCTCCCGCTCGATTCTCTTCTCTTCCTTTTCGGCGAAGGTCATTTCCTCTTCCCTTTGAATGATTATGTCAGAGTCATCGTCACTCGGCATGTTCAGGTAATCGGCAGGGTCGTATTCCTCGGTCCTGTCGACAACGGAAACGTAATCGATTTGAGTCGGATTTTCAATCTCCTTGAGGGACCTGTTGATATACTTCATGTCCTTTTTAAATCCTCGGATGGACTCCTTGACGGATCTTGGCCTGTCCTCATCATAATAGACGTTGTTCTTTCGAAGCTTGCTTGTGAGATCGTTTGAACCCTGATAATAGGTGACTCCCTCATCAGGTTCATCAGTGCCATCATCTTCCACAGCATCGTAACTTCCATTATCCTGAATGTCATCTTGGGAGTATTCACCAGCGGGAGCCTCATTTTCAATGTCAGAATCATCGACGTCATCTTCCAAATCGAAGACCTTCCTGTCCCCATCAAGTTCAATATCCTCGAATGTCTCATCGATATATTCCCTTTTAGCCTCATCCACAATGCCTAAAACATCATCGGAGCTGTCATCATTATCCCAATCCGGAAGGTTATCATTGAATATGTTCAGCTCCTCATCATCCTGGTTCCAATCAGGCAGATTATCGTTCAGTGCAATCAATTCATCATCATTAACGATTTCGGCATCGACTACAAAATCGTCATTCGGAGCCGGCTTGTGCAATGGCATCTCCTCATCCTCAATAAATTCACCCTTAACGGTCTTCACTTCAGGAGGATTCAGTTTTGACTCGCCCATCACCACATCGGAAATCCTTGACTTGACGAAATTGTTCCTGTTTGGTTTAGGGGCAGAATCAACAGTATCATTTGATAACTCGCCGCCTTCATCGGATTTATCATTGACTTCCACTTTATCATCAGAATCGTCAACAGGCTCGTCATTGCTGTGGTCAACATAAATATAATCATCATCAGAACCCAAATCAACCCTATTCTCAAAATCATCAGCAGACTCTTTAACGACTTCCTCACGAACAGGTTCAACAGGTTCGTCCACAGTTTCTTTAATGACTTCATCAGGACCCTGCTCATCAACCTCTTCAAAAGCAGGCCCGTCAATCTTTTTATCGAATTTGACATTTGAAGTATCTTCTTCACTCACTTCATCATTGCTGTGATCAACATAAATATAATCATCATCAGAACCCAAATCTACCCTATCCTCAAAATCATCTACAGGTTCATTAACGACTTCCTCACGAACAGGTTCATCTACAGGTTCTTTGTTAGTCTCTTTAACCGGATCAACAACAGGCTCTTTAACGACTTCCTCACGAACAGGTTCATCCACAGGGTCGTTCTTAGTCTCTTTAACCGGCTCAACAACAGGCTCTTTAACGACCTCTTCACGAGCAGGCTCATCCACAGACTCTTCTTCTGTTTCTTTGACAGGTTCAACAACCTCTTCAAAAGCCGGCTCGTCAATTTTTTCATCAGAATCTACATTTGAATCATCTTCTTCGACCACTTCATCATTGCTGTGGTCAACATAAATATAATCATCATCAGAACCCAAATCGACAATGTCATCCTGTGCATCATCTTTCACATTATCGGACAATTCCTGTTCCATACCGGAATTCTTGCCCAAGTCTTTTGTGAATTTAAGGCCTGCCAAGACTGAAGAAGCACCGCTTTCTTCATCGTCTTCCTTCAAATGGCTATGTCCCAATATTGACTTTAGCCTATCCTTGACAGATTTCGGCTTTTCTTCATCTGAATAATCCTTATCGTCTTCCCAGACTTCGGCATTATCCTGCGGAGATACTCCTTCGTCAGATTCCCAAACTTCAGCATCATCATTCTTTTCTGAGGAATCATCATCTTGCGCTTCCCACACTTCAGCATCATCATCTACAGAACTTTCCACATCGGCATTAGGAGAATCATCATCTGACTGATTCTCACCTACTGACTCGTCAGAATAGTCCTTGGCCTCACCAGGAGATTCAAGTTCAACAAATTCAGATTCACCAACATCTTCAGAATAATCCTTAGCCTCATCAGGCGCTTTAACCTCAACAAATTCAGATTCACCAGCATCTTCAGAATAGTCCTTAGCCTCATCAGGCGCTTTAACCTCAACAAATTCGGATTTGGCTTGAGAAGGAGATTCCTCATTAATTGTTTTTGATGATTCAGTCTCTTCTGCATTGACCTCCTTGAAGAATTCATCAGGGTCAAGCTCGCCCACATCAATCGGCTTTTCAAGAACATCACCGTCATCGACCTTTTCAACTTCAACGAAGTCTTCAGGACCTATATCATTAACATCGACCTCATCAGCTTCTGCTTCCTCTTTGGCCTTTCTTTCAGCCTCTTCCTTTTCACGGGCAATTCGCAACTCTTCGGCCTTCTTTTCAGCTTCCTGTCTTCTTTTTTCAGCCAGTCTCTTTTCCTCTTCGGATTTGCGTTTTTCCTCTTCACGGGTTTCGCGGATTGACTTTTCGACAAAGTCTAGAAGCTTCTTGCGTCCCAAATCACGGTTTCTGTACCAGTCCGTGGACCATAAGTGATACAGTTTCCATCCAAGTCCGGTCAATACCTGCTCTCTAAGCCTGTCCCTGTCACGGGCCACCTTACTTGATGCATACATCTTTCCGTCGGTTGTGATACCCAGTATGTATTTTCCAGGATTTTCATCATCTACAATGGCCAGATCCACTCTAAATCCGGCACATCCTATGTGCTTGTCAACTATATAACCGTTTTCCTCCAAAAAGCTGGCGATTGCATCCTCAAACGGTTCCCTTGATGCCTCATCAACGCTATGGGTTCCAAGGGTCAGGTTTTCGGCATATTCCAGAAACTCCTTCAAGGACTTTACCCCATACGGAGGATTAGCCGTCAGGTTCATATCATAGGCCTTGAAGTTTGAAAATACCACACATTTCTCCCTTGCACGTGTAATCAGCACATTCAGCCTTCTTTCACCGCCGTCCTGATTCAGCGGACCGAAATTGAGTGACATCTTGCCGTCCTGGTCAAAGCCATAGCCGACACTGATTAGAATGACATCCCTTTCATCCCCCTGTATCGTCTCTAGGTTCTTGACAAAGAAGCGCTCTTCCTTGTTGTCTGAGAAAAGGGGCTCGTATTCAGGGTGCTCCTTACGCTTCACTTCCAGCTCCTCAAGTATTGCGTTTTTCTGCGCAACTGAAAATGTTCCGACACCAAGGCTTTTGGTGTCCCCATACTTTTCGAAGTGGTTGAATATCTCTTCGACAACATCCTTTGCCTCCAGCGGGTTTTTGGATGATGCTCCTCTCAGATATTGGGTATTCGGATTGTAGTGGAATTTCAAGCCCAGTTCAGGGTCTGAATGTGAAGGTGAAGGATAAACCAAAAGGTCATCGTCATAGAATTCCCTGTTCGATACTGTAATCAGGGATTCGTGGCGTGAACGGTAGTGCCATTTGAGCATCTTTACCGGAAACGACAGTTTGCACAGATGCAGAATGCTTTCCATATCCAGGGAGGTCGCTTCCTCCTCGTCGCTGTCGGCATCCGACATCTGGTCAAAGAATGATGTCGGAGGCAATTGCTGAGTGTCTCCCATAACGACTGCTGTCTTTCCTCTCATGAATGCACCGAGCGCATCTTCAGGCTTTACCTGACTTGCCTCGTCGAAAATGACCACATCAAACTGGAGTTCCTCGTTTGTCGGGTCAAGGTACTGTGCAATCGACAGCGGAGACATCATAAAGCATGGCTTAATCTGCTTTATCATTCCTCCTGCCTTTTCGAGAAGCTTTCTTACCGGCATGTGTCCGCTTTTTCTTGTGAATTCACCTGCCAATATCTTTGCCTGAGGATTTTCGGTTCCTCCGAAGATTTTCGGAATGTTGCTGTTGAGCTTGTGGTAAATCCTCTTGCGGTTAAGCGTCAGAATCTTTTTGTCCAGGTCCTTGAATTCACGGATGCGGTTCTCATGCAACTCGCCGACAAATGTCGCAAGTTCCTGGTTTTCTACAAATAATATATTTAATAATGAATCTGCAAAGTTTCCTTCAACCAATGCCTCGATATCACCTTTATTGATGTTTCTCTTTTCGATTGAGTCTACGAACATCTTTGCATTTGAAGTCTTGAGTGCATTCTTGGTGTTGAGGTACTGTGACCATAGATGAAGGCTTGATAGCTGTCCTCTCCAATTATACAGCTGTTCTCTCCATGCCTCAAACGGCACATCCCCTGTTTCCCTTTTGAAAATCAGCTTGCTTCTAGGATTCAGTTTGTCCTTGAGCCTTGAAAGCACCCTGACGAATTCCTCACCGGAATCTATGTAATCTGCAAGGTCCCTTTCCGGATTGAAGTCAAACAGGTCCTTGCTCATCAAATCGATTGTGTTCTGGGAAAACGTTCCCTGACGAACCAGTGCTGTGAACTCATTCATCCAGCGTGCGATGGCCTTCAAATCATTAGGATTTGCGTTGAGATGCCAGTATCCGCCGAAATACTTCTGGCCCAGGGCGTTGTTCGCTTCGAGGGTTCTCCTTATATGGATAACTGCCTTTGCCTGCTGCAGGTCCCTTATGATTTCATCAATGCTGTCGGGAACAGGCACTGCATAGTACATCTCAACAAGCTCGATGTGCTGCTTGCTGCTGAAGAACCTGAATTTTTTGGTGGACATGTGCTGCAGCTCATAAATCAGCCTGTCGATGTCCGCCTGAAAGATGCTCTGGTTGAATTTGGATAATGCACCGGCATATTTCTGGTACTTTTCAAGCTCGCGAATCAGAAGGAAAGCATCATCATTGTTGCCGTTCCATGCGCCTGATTTGATTATGCTTCCGTCAATCAGCTCGGCATTTTGGGATTTGATTATCTCAAATGCGGAAAGCGAATTCTGGAATTCGTTTAATGTATCCGGCTGCTTGATTCCATAAATGTCATATACCCTTCCGCGCTCAACGAGGAAATTGTCAAGGGCCAAGAGAGTATCGTTTATGAGCATCTCGATTTCCCTCAAATCCGCAGGCAGGAGGCTTTTCGGAGCGCATTTGCTCCAAGGGTTTTCCTTAGAAATGGTCTGATACAGCTCCGCCAGGTTCTCAAGGGCGATTTTCATGTCATCCAAATCCTTTAGGGTGACATTTTCAGGGCTTTCAAATCTCACCAGAGGCATGATCTGGCTTTTGCGTGCGAAATGGTCATCGGCAGATTCCTTCATTCCATAAAGCTGGAACGGAGATAAGTTGACTGCAAATGCAGGCATGTGAATGATTTGTGAATAGTCATCAAGCTGGCGACGCAGGGTCTCAAGTTTGCGGATGGTCTGGTCAATGTTCAACGGCTCCTGTGCCCTTACGTTGGTGGCCTTCTGCAGGTCCTTGAGGAACTTCTTGCGTCTTGTCTTGTGTGAATGCAGTTCCAGGACAAATTTGCCCAAGCCGACTCCTGTCAGCCTGTCCTTTACGACGTCCAGTGCCGCCATCTTTTCTGATACGAATAAAACTGATTTTCCTTCGGCCAAAAGCTCGGCTATAAGGTTCACGATTGTCTGTGACTTTCCTGTTCCCGGAGGCCCTTCAACCACAAGATTGCGGCCTGCCTTTACGTCCTGAATGGCTGCAATCTGGGATGAATCGGCGTCAAGGACCTGATACATGTTCTGGTATTCTAGCCTTGAATCGATGTCTTCCTCCCTGAAGGATTCCTGATCGTTTTTGGCAGGGTTGAATATCGCCTGGATCAGTTCGTTTTTGGTCAAGTCAACATTGTCTGCCCACGCTTCAGGGTTGAGGTCATTGTACATTACGAATTTTGTGAAACTAAAGAATCCCAATGCAACGTCATTGTTGACGTCCCATCCGTCCATGCGGGAAACGGCACGCTTCACGCTTGCAATATAATGGTCCACAACCTCGCCATACCTCTTGAACTCGAAGTCCGGAAGCTCTATGCCCGCTTCAAGAAGCTTTGCCTTGAGGGATATGTTTGTCTGGATGTCCTCGCCTGTCCATTCGAGATTGAATGATTCGCCCACTTTCTTCCTTTCCATCGAAACGGGAATCAATACCAATGGAGCCTTGTTCTTCTGCCTTGGCTTGGACTTGTCCTTCCACTCAAGAAATCCGATTGCCAGATACAGGATGTTGTAACCCTGCTCCTGAAGCATTGTCTTGGCCTGGTTGTTTATGTAATATAATCTTTTCTGGAGCTCCTTTGGGGTCAGGTCGGTGGCCAGCTTCTTGTCGCCTTCCGAAAACTTTGAAAAATCGAATGGAATATGGTCCCAGACCGAAGACTTGTCCTCCTTTTTGTCCTTCTTGTTGGCCACAAAATACATCTTGTTTTCCTGCAGGACAAGTGTCTGGAAAAGATTTATGGGGGACTGGTTTACTATAGTGATAGTCTTGGCCCTTGATTTGAAGTTAAGAAGCTGGTTTCTTAAGGTTAAGTCCAATAGCTCCTTACGCAAATTCTTAAATTCCTTCTCGATTATATTAGTTGACTTGTTTAACATGATGACCCTTTAATAGTGTAAAAAAAATTCAAAAATGCATATATAGATATAGTCATATTAATTAATAAAGTTTTCTAATCAAGGTAATTTCACATGAAAAGTATTAAAAATAGGAAATGATATGCATTGAAAATAACTGTTATGAATCCAAAAAGGATTGATTATTTGTTAAAATTATAAGGCCCGAAATTTTCGATTTTTTCACTGGCAATCCTTGATGCGAAATTTCCGGCAAATTCGGGAGATTTGAGCAATAATTTCTGTGTGATGTATGCCGCCATGTAAGTGTCGCCGCATCCGGTGGTATCCACAACATTGACACATTCAACAGCATCGATTCTGATTTCAGAACCTGAAAGTATTCTTGACCCATGAGAACCGTTTGTAATGACCATCTCATCTACATCACAGTCGGCACCTATGATGCTTTTTTCCGCCTCATCCAGAAATATCACATCTACACCAGATAAAATGTCATGCAACTCATCGAAGTTGGATAATTTAATGGTGTAGTTTTCATCTGCTTGCACATCAGGCACCCTCAGAAAACCCTGCACCGATGCGAATATTGGGACATTGAAACTCTTGAGATATTCCATCGTTTCAGCCGGAAAGTCATGGCGGTTCAGGGGATTGAGGACAAAACCGTCTATTTTGGAAGGCAATATATCCTTCAAATCGGTTTTTAATATGGGAATGTCTGCAAAATTGCTCAACTGCTCCCTTTCATCCAAATCATCCTTTGACGGATACCTGTTGATGAAAAAATGAGTGTTGTCCTTTTCGATTACCCGGACCTTCTCGGGCGAAGGGAACTTCCCTATCAATTTCTCATCAGAGCAGTTAACGATTGCCATATAATCATCGTGAAACTCTTCAAAGACAAAGCTCTGGAAATAGGTTGCCCCTCCAATCTTATGGGATTTTTCCTCGCCGATAACAACCAGATCATGTGTTACCGGCCCGATAACCACCAGCGTCATAAACTTTCTCCTAAATCAATCGAATTCAATAGTGATGTCAACAATATGATATTTGGAAGCAATCTTATAAATCTCTTTTTTAATCTCATCCTGCATTTCCCAGTTGGAAATTGAAACCTTAACCGTCAGGACAGAATCGATTCCGTCAAGCGACCATACATGAAAGTCATCAATCGCATCCACTCCGTCAATGGATGTGATGGACGCCTTAAATTCATCAACATCGAAATTGCCCGGAGTCTTTTGAAGCAGTATCTGGACTGACCTAATCAGGTTGCGTCCAAGATTGAATATAAGCCATATGGCAATGCCTATGGAAACGAACGGATCAAGATATGCCGCACCATCCCAAAACATCAGTACCAGACTCAGGATTAAAATAGCAACCCATTCGAACACGTCTCCAAGCTGATGGAAGAGGATAGCCTTTTCGTTGAACGTCTCTCCACGGTGAAGCCTGTAGACAGAAAGGGACTTGAAGACCAATCCGATAAGGGCAATGACCAGCATTCCCCCGGCATCAACGCCTTCGGGATGAAACAATCGGGGAATTGCCTCGGACAATATCACGAATGCCATTATGATGACAAAAACGGATATTATGACAGCGCCAAGGATAGAGAATCTTTGATATCCATATGAATACTTTTCTGAAGAGTCCTTTTGGGCAACACGCTCCAGATACCATGCAAGGGCAATCGAAATGGTGTCTGACAGGTCATGGATGAAATCGCTCAGTATCGCCATACTGTTTGTGGCAAGAGCCCCTATTATGACGATTATGTTGAATGCCAGGTTCAGGAAAAACACGACCGCCAGATTTTCGCCCGCCTTCTTGTGATGATGATGCGTATCAACTCTCATGCTTTAATATCTAAAAAAAATAATATAAAAAGTTAATTTAATCTTTATATAATCAATTTTAAAGTTAAATTTATATAACTAAACATGTTAAAATTATAGTAGTGATAAAATGGCAATAGTTGGAACTACAATTTTTTCTCATATTCTTCCAGTGATATTCGGATTCTTCGCAATAGTGCTGATTATCTCCGGGTCTCTAGAAGACAACAATCCTAAGCTGGCTTTAGGAATAGTATTATTTATTATGGCTTGCGTATTCCCATATGTTGTTTTAAATGTTCTAGTCTAATTTATGAAACTCTAAGCGTTCCATAGGTTTTCTGGAATATTCATTAATTTTCAATAAGTTTTTTCTAAAAAATTTGAGTAGCAACTCTAACAATAATTAAAATATCATCACATTACAGGAGATTTTTCAGGACCATCCAATGCTAAACTATAACCTCTGTGCGGATTTTCTGATTGTAAATCTTGTTTTCTCCATTCAGTATAAGCTTCCCTGTCGTTAGGGTCTCCAGTATATTCCGTTCTTGGCGGTTTTGATGATTGATCATAATCGCTTGTATCATAATTTTGTTCACTGACAGTTTCTTTGACTTCTTCTTTAATCTTCAATTTCTGTGTCGTACTATTTCCCGTGTAGTTTTCATTTCCGCCATAAGTCACATTAACTTTGTACTTGCCTTTTTTCAAATCCAAGTCAAGTTTGGCTTTACCTTTGGAGTTGGTTTTTACTGTTTCATTGACTACAACCTTGCCTTTTTTGTTTTTTATCGTGATGTTAACTTTTTGTTTTGATATTGCAGTCTTGTTTAAGTCAGTTAGTTGTATTTTTAGTTTCCCACCTTCATATTGCTCTTTATCACTGGTAATTTTGATTTTTGTTGGCTCTTTTGCATTAAATGATTGTAAAAACATTGCACCTGCAACAACCGCAAGAACAACAATTATTGCAACTAAAATTATGATTATATTTTTATTTTCCATATTATCACATTAAATTCCATTTACATATAAAGTTGTGTCAATCATATGTATATAATAATTTCCGACACAAATCCCCACACAATGAATCTATGGAAAATGCTAGGCAAGTAATGCTAGATTTACTAGTGAAAGATGCATATTAATATAATAATCTCAAAAAAAATAGAGTTTGGTTAAGAAAAAAATAAAAAAAGTAATAGATGCATCAGCATCTATTTGATTACAATTTTAACTTTCTTGGTGACCTTGTTGTAGTTTTTGTTGCCTTTGTATGTCACTGTCGCTTTGTATTTGCCCTTTTTGAAAAGCTTTTTGATTTTAAAGGTGGCCTTTCCCTTATTGTTGGTTTTAACAGTGATTGTCTTTTTACCCTTGATTTTCAAGGTGACCTTGACCTTTTTCATTGCCTTGCCTGTATTGTCCTTTAAGACAATAGTGTACTTTTTGGTTTTAACAGTCCTTTTGAATGTTTTCTTTTTGGCTTTCATCTTAGGAGTGGCCTTCTTGACTGTGACCTTGATGTCCTTGGTTGATTTAGCATATTTTGTGTTTCCGTTGAATGTTACCTTAGCAGTGTATGCTTTTGGAGCGAGTCCTTTGGTTGATACCTTGACCTGACCGTTCTTGTCAGTGGCGTAAGTTTTAGCACCGTTCAAATCAACAGTTACGCTAACACCACTTAAAGCTTTACCAGTACTGTCTTTCAATGTAATAACCAGATTTTTGTTAATATTGTAAGTAGTAGTTATTGCATTACTTGTTAGTTCTGTTTTAAGTTTTATAGCGATTGTTGCATTTTTGACAGTAACATCATACAATCCATAATATGATGCTGAGACCTGATAAACACCATAATCAAATGTGTGTACTGCCCACCAGGTTCCATTACCTGCATAATTTGCATTGATTTGAGTGCCGTTTGGCAGAATAAATAGTAATTTACCTTGCACAACATCATTTGGAATATTTGATTTTGCAGTGATGTTGACAGTCTTGTTATGGATTGTCTGGGAGGTGACATTAACATTGAATTTAGTGTTGTTTGAAATTGTTCTTTCAGCTTCAGTGTAGTATGAATCAGTGCCATGGTGGACGCTGATGTAATAATTTTCACCAGCATTTATATCCAAAACAATCATACCGTTCTCATCTGTGACCATAACATCACTTAAAACAAGCTCGTTATTAACAACTACACCAACAGTGATTTTTTGACCGGCTGCATTATTGGATCCGGACATAGTAGAACTGACTGTTGTAATTCCATCTGCTCCCCAATATGTCACATTAGTAAAAGTAACTTCCTCATCATTTCTAGAATAGATTGCATTTAAAAGGTTATTCTGACCTGTGAATGTGATTGTAATATTATTTTCAGTTTTAACAATATCTAAAGCTCCTGCATTTGCCCTATTGTTTAAGAAAGTAGAATCAGAAACAGTTAAAGTATCTGAAGAATACCATTTGTAGAAGTAAATTGCAGAACCAGTAGTAGCATTATTGCCAGTAAAATTACAATTTGACACATTACCAGTACGCAGGAAGTAAACTGCACCTCCCCTTAAGGATGCAGAGTTATCAGTAAAATTACAATTTGTTACAGTACCAGAACCTTCAAAGTAGATAGCACCACCCCATTGAGAAGCGGTGTTATTAACAAAATTACAATTTGTCACAGTACCAGTACTATCAAAGTAAATTGCTCCTCCGCTACCAGACTTTCCAGTGTTATTAATGAAATTACAATTTGACACAGTACCAGTACTATCAAAGTAAACTGCACCTCCTCCGTAGGAAGCAGTGTTACCAGTAAAATTACAATTTGTCACAGTACCAGTACTACTGAAGTAAATTGCACCTCCATATTCTGCATAGCCACTTGTGAATTGTATGTTTTTGATTATAACATTGTTTGCTGTTATATACAGTATTTTTGATAGTTTTTTTGCATCTAGTGTGGTATTGTTTTGTCCATTTAATGTTAAACTTTTTGTAATTCGGATTGGTATTCCAAAACCAGCATATAATCCATTAATAGTGATTTCATCTCCATCATTTGCTCTGTCTATTAATTTTTGAATTTCTGTGAAATTCTTATCAGATACAACATCATCAACATTAATGATATTATTAGAAAGAGTTATATCTCCAGTAACTGAATGGATTGCACTTTTAGTTATAGGATTATTTGTAAAATCACAATCAGAAATAGTACACTTATTATTAATATAAATTGCATTACCCATTTTTGCAGTGTTGTTTGTAAAATTACAATTTGTCACAGTACCCTCACGATTGAAGTAAACTGCACCACCATTAGTTGCAGTGTTATCAGTAAAATTACAATTTGACACAGTACCAGAATATATCCAGACAGCACCACCACCTCCATAAGCAGTGTTGTTTGTAAAATTACAATTTGTCACAGTACCCTCACGATTGAAGTAAACTGCACCACCATTAGTTGCAGTGTTATCAGCAAAATTACAATTTGACACAGTACCATCATTATAGAAGTAAACTGCACCACCACGGTATGCAGTGTTATCAGTAAAATTACAATTTGTCACAGTACCTGAAGTAGCTGACTTACTAAAGTAAATTGCTCCTCCACCATCATAATTAGTAGCATTTTTAATGGTTAGGTTTTTAATTGTTACACCGGAAGCACTAATATAAAATGCCCTGATTGTTGATCCGTTCATGTCAATGACTGCACCGTTACCATCAATGACTTTATTGGCCTCACTGATAGTAATGGTTTCACCCTTATCGTAAGTATAGTTTTTATGGGTTAATTTAATGTTTCCTGGCTGGCTAATTTCTTCAGCCAAATCAGAATATTTAGCTGAATCCGCACCCAATACCTCAGTATCAGTTTGCGCAATAGCCTCATCATAATCAGTTGAAGCCAATGCCTCGTTTTCTTCGCTTGTTTGCAGATTATCTTCAATTACTTTATCGCTATCGGATAATTCAATTTGATTTGTATTTTCGCTGGCTACCATCGTATCGTTTGCATCGGCTGCGCAGACGCCTGCAATGCTTACGAGAAAAATAGCCGTAATCAGTATAAGCATAATCTTTTTATACTTCATTTTCTCCCTCAAAAATAAATTATTTGGTAAAAATGTTTTATATTGTACGAACAATCTTTAAAGGAATCGTTTTTGAATAAAACATTCAATACAATTAAAAATATATCATTGAACATATTTATATATGCTCATAATATTTTAAGTAAAGACTGATGTAAAAAAAGAAAAAATGCAGATGCTATTGCACCTACATCATATGGTCGAAGCCCAAATGGGCACAGCAGTTTTTATATAATTCCCTGTTACGAAGTTGTGAAAAAAAGAAAGAAATGAAGTAACTGCTGAAGCAATTACTTAATTTTAATTTTAACTGTTTTGGTTACTGCATTGTAATAGGTGTTTCCCGCAAACTTAACCTTGGCTTTGAAAGTGCCCTTCTTGGTCAGTTTCTTGATCTTAAAGACAGCCTTACCTTTGGCGTTTGTGGTCGCCTTGTAGGTTTTGCCTTTGACTTTCAAGGTGAGCTTCACTTTTGCCATTGCTTTGCCGTTGTTATCTTTAAGCGTTACTGTGTACTTTTTGGTTTTAACTGACTTTTTGAAGGTTTTTGCTTTGGCAGTTAATTTTGGAGTTGCTTTTTTAACTGTGACTTTTGCAGTTGTAGTTGTTTTGGCGTAGTTATTGTTTCCATTGAAAGTTATTGTTGCAGTGTAAGTTTTAGGAGCTAAACCTTTGGTTGATACTTTAACTTGACCGTTGGCATCAGTTGTAGTGGTGTAAGTTTTACTATTTAAAACAACAGTAACTTTAACGCCCTTTATGGATTTTCCATTACTGTCTTTTAAGCTAATCACCAAATATTTATTGATGTTATAGGTTGTAGTGATTGCATCAGCAGACAATTGTGTATCATCCTTGTTTACGATTACTGTTGCCTCAGCATTTGATTTTTTATAGTTGTCATCTCCACTGAAAACAATTCTTGCAGTGTAAGTCTTTGCATCCAAACCATGTGTAGACACCTTAACCTGACCATTTGAATCGGTGATGAAAATTTTTATACCATTTAAATCAACAAATAACAATTGATTACTTAATGCCTTTCCTTTATCGTCTTTTAATGTAATAACCAAATCATCGTTGGAATTGTAAGTTGTGTAAGTTGCATCTGCAGTTAATTCTGTTCTACATTTATTTACAGTTATTAGGGCATTTTTGGTTATGTTGTTGTGGATACTGTCAGCTATTGTTGTCACTGTCAATGTATATGTACCAGCATCCAGAACAGGAATAATAATTGTGTTGTTTTCAACAACAGCTTCCTTGTCATTGATTTTAGCGGTGATGCCGATAGCTCCTTTAGTTGTAACAGTTACATTATTTGAAGTTCCATAATCGAAGACAATATTATCATTTATTGTTAATGTTGAATTTCCTTTATTGATTGTAAATGTTGTTGTGTAGGCTACATTTCCTATTGTTGCTGTTATGTTGCCTGTTCCAAAGCTTGTTGGTGTGAATGTGATTTTTTCATAAAGGCCTGCAACATTTTTGTCGAGATTGCCATTTGAATTCAATGTTAAGTCGACTTGGGCCAATGTAGTATAATCTGTTATTGAATTGCCGTTGTATAAACATAATTTGAAAATGACTTCTGTAGTTTCTGCAGTTGAAATTACTCCAGGGTTAACAGTAGCCTTTAAAAATAGCCAATTGTCAAGAGGTGCACCACTTATACCAGTAGGTGATGCATCATAGTTTTCTGCTGTATTTCCAAACCAATTACAATCCAAACTAGCAGAAACAGACAGATAATTATATCTTCCAGTGTTATTTATAAAAATACAATCAGAAATTTTACCATTAACACTAGTCCAGCGGATAGCACCACCATCACCGTCATTTACAGTGTTGCCTATAAAACTACAACCAGAAACACTACCTCCGGCACTCTCAGACCAGTCGATAGCACCTGCATCGTGGTTTGCATGGCAATTCACAAAACTACACCCAGAAACACTGCCTCCAGCACTCTCATACCAGTCGATAGCACCTGCATACTGGTTTGCATGGCAATTCACAAAACTACACCCAGAAACACTACCTCCAGCACTTTTATACCAGTAGATTGCCCCGCCAGTACCAGCATCAATTCTACAGTTTATGAATTTGATGTTTTTTATGGTTACATTATCTGCACGATAAACAAAGAAAATTCTTGTTTTACTTTTTGCATCAATTGTATGGTCTTTACCATCAATAACCAAATTGGATTGAGAAATTTGAATTCCATCAACCATGCCCCATGATTCTTCACAGGAATAATTTCTATCCAAAATTAGTGTATCCCCAGGAGATGCCTCCCGAATCATATTTCTTAAATCTTTTAGAGTTCCAACGTCCCCTTCGCCTATTATTTCATTATTATCTGTTTGTGTTACTTTTTCTTCTTCACTTATCTCTAAATTATCTATACTTTCTATTTCATGTGATAATTCAGTTTCTCCTGTATCTTCACTTGTTATTGCCGTATCATTTGCATTAATTGCGCTGACATTTGCCATTGCAAAAAGACAAATGAGCATACAAATGATTAGTAAACTCTTTTTGAACTTCATCCAATATTCCTCACCAGTTAAGTTTAACTGATATATATTTTGTCTAGATTGGTATATATTATTTTTGAATTAGGTGGAAATATTGAATATTTTAAAAAAATAAATGGTGAGGGTTTGATTCAAATTTTATATTTAAATCTGATGTTCAAAACCTAGATATGAACAACATAATTTATACAATTCTTTAAACTCATACTTTGACATATTTCTTCCTTTTGGTAATCGAAGCTCATAATACTCGATATGGGCATAATTAACTATGTGATTATCTCTTAATGCACTACTTTTGACAAATTGGCCGAATACAGTTTCATTAATTATTTTCTGCATTCTTTCTTCATGGATTTCTTTTTGCATGAAATGCCAATGACTAATTTCTAAATATATTGTGTCATTACCCAGATATGGAATTACACTACATTCATAAAGATTTCTTGTTCTCTTGTACTCATCTTTGTTTTCAGTTCTTATTTTCTCATGCTTTTTATCTAACTGACCACGTACAGTTAAATACCATTGTTTCTTAAATTCATCCACATCTGCTGGAGAATTTGCATATCTTCTTACATAACTTATAATCCTTGAATTTGGTTCTGCAGGCAATACTCCATGCTTGTTTGGATATACTCCATTTCTTTGAGCGATTTTGACCACATCTGTTGGATCAATACCTCTTGCTCCATTTTTATTATCAAATTTATTTTCTTCTCCACTACTCATGCCACCACGAAGGACATGTGCTCCCTCTGCTAAAGTCCAAGCAGCCGCCATTCCAAATAAAAGTCCTAATACCATTTTAAATCATCTACTTTTGTTAATTAATTGTTTGGTGATGGTTAATCGGTGAAATCCTATAAAAATAATTTTCCTAACACCTTTGAACACAACTCATAATAACGATTTGCCTCAATTACATTATTACAATGTAATGCCCATACTTCCGAATATGTGTTCGCAGATCGCTCCTTAATTATCTTCGGCTCTGCTAAAGCCAGTTCACCAAAGAAAGTGTTCAGGAACAAATCCTGTGCATGGTCATAAACATCCTCATATGTAGAAAGATAATGCTTCTTCTCGAATGTAAATGACAAAGGAATTCCATCAATTCCTTATTCCTGATTTCATTGTATCTCTCAATGAAAGCATCGACATCTTCTTCAGTAGTGAGTGGCTGGCGTCGGACATAGTCCAAACATTTCTGCCAGCCATATTCCTCAAGAATAGGAAATCCATCATAATCATGCCTTTTTACCCTATGCAACTTTAAATGGTTTCAATTTGATTCAAATTATATATAACTAACTATTTTTATCAAAAAATTGTCGAAATGTGACTAACTAACAAAAAAAACATTTGACAGTATGGTTAAGCTAGCATTATTTTAAAAGATGAAGAATATTATGATTATATACAGCACAGAAAAAATCTGAATTTTGCTAAATTAGATATTTGCTGAGTTAAAATAATATTGGTATTGATTAAAAAAAAGAATAAGAAATAGGAAAATCAAATCCCCATTTTCCATATATGGACAATACTCTGGTTATCCAACATATTTTCCGCCATCAGCGGTTTTAGTCCAGAAGATTCACTTCCCCCGAATGAAGGCTGGTTCCTATCAACACTTTTTTTATGCCCAACGATTCCAGCTCGCCTAAAGAGTCCTTATTCAGGCCTCCGGCAATTATCAGCTTGTCTGTGAGTTCTGAAAATTCATCCAGCAATTCCTTATTGTATCCCTTTTCAGTGCCGACGCCTGTTATGTCCAGAAGAATAATCTCGTTTGGATCAAGCCTTATCAAAATCTCCTTAAGCTCAGACAGACTTAAATCCAAATGCCTTGCAAGCAGCTCGCTGTTTTTCGTATCGACGCTCACAACAATTCTTTCCTTGGGATACTTTTCGAATATCCTTTCCATCTCCTCGATGCTTTCAAGGGTTTCGGTTGGAATGATTATCTTATAGGCATATTCCAGGAAGAATTCAAAGGATTCGCAGTTCTTCACCCCTCCGTCGAACATGACCGGAATGATTGTGTTGACCATTTTGATGTCTGTTATGTTGTGTCCCTGGGATTCGATTAAATCCAAATCGGCAATGTACATCTCGTCTGCGCCATTCAGTTTCAAGCCTTGTGCGATTTCAACAGGATTGGATGATGGTGCAAAGACCGTGTTCAACGGCTGATAGGTATCCCTCATTCCGGATTTGCCGCTTACCGCCTGGTGCTGTTTCAAATCAATGACTGGAATTTTCTTAATCATAATATAAAATTAGAAGAAACTAGTATTAAAAACTTAAGGAGGTGAGAGAAACTGAAGTGTTCTTCAGCCCCTCCCCGAATAATAAAAAATAATGATCAATTTAAGGTCAACATGAAATGTTTTGGACCTCTATTAATTAAGTTAAATCACATAGTATATAAATGTTACTATAATTTAGAAAAATTAAAGTGAAATTGAATAAATGATTTGCAACATTTATCCAAAAAAATAAACAAAATATAATTTTTATAACAAAAACATTAACATAACTAGGCATTTATTCAAAAAATGTAAAACTCGAATTTTTGAGGAAAGCAAAAACGCAACAGAATTATAAAATCTGTTTGATAAAGTCAAATTGAGAAAAGTAAAGTGAAAAAAGTTTGAAGTAATTAAGAGGGAATTTGAAAGATAGTATTATGTGTTTGTCCTTAATATTGCTAAGCTATTGAGATTACTTCAAACTCTATATAAAAGTTATACTTGATTATATAAATACTTTTTGATAAAAAAGTAATACTTTAATTAATATAAACTATAATAAAAGTATTACACAAAAATTCAAAAAAAATAATCAGACCCTGAAATTCTCATCGATATAGGAATCGAATCTCACATAGGCTTCGTCAATCGCCTTGGCAATCTGGTCCTGGCTGATTTCAGATAGCTCATCAAAACTGACTCCAACATCAACATCTACATCAAGCTGACTGTCTTCATAACTTAAAACGATATCCAAATCCAGATCCTCAATTTCCTTAGCGGGCAATGCCTTTGAGATTTCACTTTCCAGAATCTCACCGAAGTCATCGGAAATGGTTGCAAGGTCATCCCGCGTTAATGGCTTGAGCTTTGACATGAAAATCCAAAAAAGAAAAAATAAAAGGTTTAAGCCTATTGGCCCATACCCTGCATGGCTGATTGGATAGCGGTTTGCATCTCTTCAAGTTTTTTCATGACCCTTTCCTCTTGGCGAGCCATGGTCTGTTTTCTTAACTCGAGAGTCTCTAGCTTGTCTTCCATGTCAGCTAAAGCGTCATTGTAGTCCACTTTAATGAGTAAAGTGCCTGCTTGCTTGAACACTTCGGTATTCTCATCGGTTTTCTTAAGTTCTTCCAATGCCTTTTCAGTTTCTTGAATCTGTACTTCAACATTCTGAACTTGCATGGTTACAGCTTGAGCCTGTTGTTGTAATTGTTGAAACTGATTTAACTGTTCTTGAATATTTTCAGGAATCTCCATTTTATCACCTTAATTATTGTATAAGTATTAATTTGTCAAGTTATTTATTTCTAATGCCAGCCTGATCCACTTGATTGCAGAGTTGACCGAAGCCCTAAAGGAAGTGGCATCCTGCGCATCAATATCAATCATTATTTTCGATTCGTCCCGCTCGATGGTCATTGATGACCTGAAATCAGGAGCGGTTTCAAACTCCAGAATTATTGCATCGTAGACGATTTCAGCCTGATTGGCGCTTTCAAATTCAACGGTTATATTGCTTTTGACTCTTTCTAGAGGACTTTCATCAATCATTTGTGACCTCTAAAATCTTTTTGACGTTGATTTGGAAGTTCAGCATATCTCCGAACTTGTTTACAAAACGAATCCTGGCTATTGAATCCTCGCTTTCAGAAACCAGAATATAGTTCTCCTCAGCCTTATCCGCCAAATCCAAATCCAGAATATCGCTTAGGACATCAAGCCTTTCGACTTCAGACACTATTTTCAATTGGGATGGAGCGATGTTTGTCTTTTCGCTGTCCAATGTCACTCCAATAAGTATTGTAAGCAATAATTCACCCCTGTTTGAGAAAAAGGAAATTCTACTAGGATTTCCTTTGATTTCATTGACAACGGCCAAATTATATTCGTCAACTTCCAGCGCCTTCAGCAACAGCTCCCTGAAGTTCATCTTGCCCCTGTTGACTGAGGTTGAACCTGTAACGCGAGCCAAGGTTTTGCAGAACTTTCTAGTCTTTTGAGAAGGTTTTCTAGAAGTCGAAATCAACATTTAAATCAAAAATAGTAAAAAATTTAGTAAAAGCAAAGGTTTTATCTTGCTTTTATAACTCTGGTTGTTTCTGGAACATTCTTAAATAAAATCCTATATCTGCATTTAGGACATTTATTTTCCATGTAGCTTTTATGATCTACTTCTGCTCCACAACGTGGACACCTGTACAAGGCTTATTCCTCCACTTTAATATCTCTGATGCTGCGTGCTGCAGACTTTGCCATAGGAGTTTGTGGAACGTATGCCCCACCGGTAAATACTGCACCGCATTTTTTGCATTTCCAGATTCCAGCAGCCTGTCTTTTTACGTATGGTCTATCACATTTAGGACAAACATGATTCTTTTTCATGTTTTCTTCAATGATTTTAACAGATCTTTTAGCTTTTCTTCCGTATCTTGCACCGAACCTACCTGTAATACCCACTTTTTTAGTTCTTGCC
>CACWUH010000063.1 GCA_902764015.1 uncultured Methanobrevibacter sp.
AAAGGATCTTGCAAAATTCAATGAAATCCTTGAGGATTTGATTGATGAGGATGAACAGAACTATTACGACTTTGCATATGAAACATTGAGTAAAGTCAGCGAAATAGACTATGTCTTAACAAACGGCCTTAAATGGACAGAAATCAATGATAAAAACGATTGGAATCAGGCCCAAAAATTAATTGATGAATTTGAAAACTGATTCATTAATCATTATTTCTTTTTTTAATTTTCATAATCGCTGAAAAACATGCCATTTTCAACAATATTTATAAATTGATTTGAATAAATATAATGATAATATAAAAAATTATCCTAAAATGGAGGAATTATTATTAGTGACGATGTTGACATGATGTGTGGACTTGAAATCCACGTACAATTAGAAACCGAATCAAAATTATTCTGTGATTGTCCTATAATCAACCGGGTGCAAAACCACACCCTACAAATGAAAAGGCTCTTGAGAATGCATTGATGATTGCTTTGATGCTCAACTGTGAAATCGACCAGGACGTAATCTATTTCATGAGAAAGCATTACGATTATCCTGACTTGCCGTCAGGCTATCAGAGAACTTCAGTTCCTATCGGATTCAACGGCGAATTGAACGGCGTTAGAATCAGGGAAATTCACGCTGAAGAAGACCCTGGCCAATTCAAGCCGGACAGAGGTACCGTGAACTTCAACCGTTCCGGAATTCCATTGGTCGAAATCGTAACCGAACCGGACATCAAGTCTCCCGAAGAAGCAAGGAACTTCCTAAAAGAACTTATCCGTGTTATACAATACAGTGGAGGCGGCCGTGGCGAAGGTACCATGAGAGCTGACGTAAACATTTCCATCAATGGCGGAAACAGGGTTGAAATGAAAAACATCAACTCCATCAAGGGCGCATACAAAGCATTGAAATTCGAACTCGTAAGGCAAAAGAACCTTGCAAAAAGAGGAGTGGAAGTCAAGCAGGAAACCCGTGCATACCTTGAATCCCAGATGATTACCGTGGGAATGAGATTGAAAGAGGATGCAGACGATTACAGGTTCATCACAGACCCTGATTTACCTCCGATGAAAATTTCAGACGAAACAATCCAAAGAATCCTGGACACAATGCCTGAAGCTCCGCACAATAAGGTGAAAAGGTTCGTGGAAGAGTATGACATTGATGAGGAATCCGCAAAGGTATTGACTTCAGAGCTGGATTTGGCCATCGCATATGAGGAAGTCGTGAAGGAAGTCGACTCCAAGTTTGCCGCAAAAGTGATGAGGGACGAGCTCAAAAGGGTATTGTCATACAACAAATTGGACTTTGCCGACAGCGGAATCACATCCCAGGACTTGATTGAATTCCTGAAGATGCTTGAAAACAAGGAAATCACCGCCAAGGCAGGCCACAAGATCATCGAACAGATGCCAAACAACGAAAAATCACCGAAAGAGATTGCAGAAGAGCTAGGCTTGCTCGGTGTTGTCAATGAGGATGAAGTGTTGGCCGCTGTAAAACAGGCAATTGAAGAAAATCCGAAAGCCGTAGATGATTATTTGGCCGGTCAAAAAGCTTCATTGAACTTCCTGGTTGGACAGGTAATGAGACTGACCCGTGGAAAGGCAGACCCAGGAGAGACCGTTAAACTTTTAAAAGAGAATATTGAATAAGGGGGAAGACTGAAATGGGAAAGAAATCTTTTGTTAAAGACTATATGACCAAAGACGTTATTAGCGTTTCTCCAGATACTAAAACCACCGATGTTATAAAGTTGATGCAAGAAAGTCGCCACAACAGTTATCCTGTAGTCAAAGATGGAAAATTGGTCGGAATGGTAACTGCATTCGATATCGTGTCTAAAGAGGAATCCGAAACTGTTAAAGGACTAATGAGTACAAAACTTGTCGTGGCCAATCAAAACCTATCAATAAATGACGCTTCAAGAGTGATGTTTAGAAGAGGAATTTCAAGAATGCCTGTTGTGGATATCGATGGAGCATTAGTCGGAATTATCACAAACACGGACATGGTTCGTTCACACATCGAAAGATCAACTCCTAACAAAGTAGAATACTTCAAAAAGACAATGGAACAACTTTATGGAATCAAAACAACATTAAGACATATGCCTGTTGAAACCAAAAAATTAAGGCCTACCCAGGACAGGGTTTATGCCGACGAACTAGAAGGAAGAGCATATGAGTTGAAAAAGGGACTGGCAGAACCTGCAATTGTTGTAAAAACTGGCGACAGATGGATTTTGGTTGATGGCCATCACAGAGCCGTGGCTTCAATTCAAAAAGGATATGAAACTGTTGATTCCTATGTTGTTGATTTAGGAAAAGACATCAAATTAGGTATGGAAAAAACCGCAGACAAGGCGGGAATCAGAACCTTTGACGACATTGAAATCATTGATGACGACAAGCATCCGTTAATTGCACTTACCGAAAGCATGCAGGATCAAGAATCCAAAGGTGACGATTAATGGACAATGACAAGATTATAAGGGAAGTCTATGAGGTATTGGAGTCAAGAAGAGACAATCCGATTGATTCATACACTTCCAACATCATGCAAGATAGCGATAAGAAAGCGGAAGACAAGATACTTGAAAAGATAGCTGAAGAGGCAGGGGAAGTGTTGATAGCTTCCAAAAATGATGAAAACCTTGTATATGAATCTGTTGATTTGATATTTCACACATTGCTTCTTCTGGTTTATAAAGGCGTAGAAATCGATGAAATCTTTGAGGAATTTGCAAGAAGGCGAAAATAATTAAATAAAATAAAAGTATGGGTTACTATGTTCGATACATTTTCTGAGAAAAAATTTCTGCTGAAGCAGCTGGTCAAAAGGGACCTTACATCAAAATATAAGGACTCCGCATTAGGTATCCTTTGGAGTTTCTTCAATCCCCTATTGATTATGCTGGTTTTCACTGCAATATTTTCAATGCTTTTCGGAAGAAGCATTGATAATTTCCCAGTTTATTTTTTATCAGGAAGAGTAATCTATGACTTTTACAGTGCCGCAACAAAAGGGGCCATGAATTCCATCAGAAGAAACGGAAACATCCTCAAAAAGATATATATCCCGAAATATATGTTCTCGGTGAGCGCCATCTGCTATGAATTCATCAACTTCCTGATATCATTCGTGATTCTGTTTGGAGTGATGCTGATTACCAGCGCTTCATTCCACATTACCGCACTCTTTGCAATAGTGCCTATATTCCTATTGTTCGTATTGATATTTGGTGTGGGACTGATACTGGCGGTATGCAACACCTACTTTTCAGATATCGGCTATCTGTACAATGTATTCCTGTTGGTGCTGATGTATGCATCCGCATTGTTTTATCCTATGGAGATTGTTCCTTCAAAAGTTCAAATCATATTCTCCCTGAATCCTGTTTACGTGGCCGTATCATGCTTTAGGGAATGTGTCGTTTACGGAGTCATACCGAACATAACCTCCCTTGCATACCTTGCAACATTCTCCCTGACAACTTTCCTGATCGGAGTGATATTATTCAGCATCTATGAGAAGAAATTAACATTAGAATTATAATTGGGTATTATTATGGGTTTAATAGATAAAATCAAAGGCGTTTTCATAAAGGATGAAAACAGATTAATCCTTGATGACAGCGATGAGGAAATCGCCATCAGCGTCAATCATTTGACCATGGAATTCAAGGTTACAAAGGACAAGATTGACACCCTCAAGGAGTATGTCATAAGGACTATTAAACGAAACAAGAAGGGAAAGGAAAAGGTCAGGGTTTTAGAAGACATTAACTTCAACGTTTATAAAGGGGACCGCGTAGGAATTCTCGGATTCAACGGTGCAGGAAAGAGTACTCTTCTAAAGATATTAGCAGGAATATATGAACCGACCCAGGGAAGCATTACCATCAACGGAAAAGTTGCGCCGCTTCTGGAACTTGGCGCCGGTTTTGATAAAAATTACACAGGCAAAAATAACATTTATCTCAATGGGGCATTCCTAAGTATGGATGAAGATTTCATCAACAGGAAATATGATGAGATTCTGGAGTTTTCGGAACTTGGTGAATACATCAACTACCCCGTCAAAAACTATTCGTCCGGTATGAGGGCGAAGCTTGGTTTTTCAGTTGCCACACTGGTTGAACCGGACATACTGATTATCGATGAAATCCTATCCGTTGGAGACATCAAATTCAGAAAGAAAAGTTCTGAAAAGATTAAATCCATGATGAGTGAAGGAGTGACAGTGCTTCTCGTTTCCCACTCGATTGGCCAGATTCGTGAAATTTGCGACAAATGCATCTGGATTGAGAACGGCCATCTGATTATGGAAGGGGAAGCCAACGAAATTTGTGATGCATACGTAAGGAGTGCGAAAAGCGGGAAGAAATAGGTGCTAGAATGGATAAAAGATGGATAGCAATATTAATAATTATGATTATAGGCATTGGATGCGGATATTTCATTTCGCAACATTCGACAACAATAGGCCACGCCATTGCCGATGTCAGCAAAAGCACAGTATCACTGCCTTATGGCTTTTCAGTGGGCCCGACAGACGAAACCAGCCTAGGACTGGAAAACAGGAACACAAAGGAAAAGATATACATTGATGATTTGGGTTCGCAAAACATTGCCAAAAAAAGATTCAAAAGTGAACTGAAAGAGATATCCCAATCCGGAAACATCAAGATTCTGGACAATGACACCATAGATACCCCTAGCGGCCTCAAGGTGTACCTCGCACATTACACCGATTCGGACAAGGCACAACTTAAGAATCAATCCATAGCCTACTATTACACACATGGCCATACATTCTATACAAAACTGACCGGATTCAGCGATATCGGCAATATGGATGAAAAGCTAATCTTCATCAGCGATTCGTTGCAGCCGGACTATAAAAAGCCTCAGGACCCTCCGGAAGAGAAATCCGAATCCGAGCTTAGTGTAGATATAAATGATGTAAGGTCTTAACATCAGTGATGAAATTGATATTTTCAGTAATCATAGCAACATACAACTCTGAAGAATGGATTGGCGAGGCAATCGATTCGGTGATTGGACAGGATCTGGATTTTGAGAAAAATATTGAAGTCATAATAGTTGATGATGCCAGCTGCGACAGCACAGAGCAGATATGCCAGAATTATGTTGCCAGATATCCGAACAACTTTACCTATATCAAAAACAGCAAAAACAGGGGCCCCTCATTTTCAAGAAACATCGGCCTCGAGCATGCGAAAGGCCAATACATTAATTTTTTAGACAGTGACGATACGCTTTCAAAGAATACCATGAAGGATGTTCTAGCCATTTTCAACAGCAATTGCGATGCTGATGTGGTTTGCGTTCCCATTTATTTCTTTGAGAAGATGACTGGCGAGCATTATCTCAACTATAAGTTTGACAACACCCATATCACCAATCTGCTTGAACAACCCGAATGCTATCAGCTGTCCGGTCCGAGCAGCTTTATTCGAAAGGATGCCATTGGAAACATCAGATTTCCGGACATAGTAACTTCCGAAGATGTCGTTTTTGTAAATGAAATCCTAATAAACAACCCGAATATCGGATTGTGCAAAACCGGAAGGTACAATTACAGAAAAAGAAAGGACAAGTCATCCATCATCGACAATTCCCAGCTCAAAAAGGAATATTATGCTGAAAGATGCAGGAACTATTTCAGATATCTAATCGACAGGAGCCTTGAAAAATACGGGGAAGTTCCTGGATTCATTCAAAACGTGATTCTTTATGATATCCGCTGGATGCTTGACGTTAAAGACATTTCTGAGATTCTGAATACCAATGAAATGGCTGAGTTGAGAAATTGCCTGAAGGATGTCCTGGAACATATTGATGATGGCAACATTGAAGGATATCGGCTGATGGACGATGACGGAAAACTTGAATGTTTCCTTGTCAAATATGAAAAGCCCTCACAAGAAATCATAAGCCGATTTGAGTCAAAAACCGTTTTCATTGATGTGTATGACATAATAAACGATGAGCTATACGTTTTGGCCAATGTATCAAACATTCGTGACAGACAAATCGACGTTTACATCAACAATCACAAAATCGAAACCCAAAAAGTCAGATTTCCGCAAAGGGACAGATACTGCATCGGCTCTCTATACTCAAGGGACTATTCGTTTGAGTTCAGATTGGCGTTAAGCAAGGAGAAAGTCTTTGAGATTGAATTCAGACAGGACAATGAGGTGCTGCACATTGACTTTTCAAGGCCGTGCAACTTTTCAAGGGTTGTGGGCTATGCAAAAACCAGACACTACCTGAGCATTCTGAAAGGGGATAGAATCTCCATCGAGAAAAAGACAACACTGAAATGGGTAAAGCAGGAAATTAAAACGATAGCTAGAATGCTTAAGAAACGGGAACCAGGATTTCATGTGGGAGTCCCATTCAGGATAGCGTATATGCTGGGCTATCCGTTCCTGAGAAACAGGCACATCTGGTTTTACATGGACAGGCCTGAAGTCTCTGACGATAACGGGGAGCACCTGTTCAAATATGCCGCAGATAAGGACCCGAATATAAAAAAATATTTCATCATCAAAAAGGACAGCAAGGATTTCGGCAGAATGAAAGCAATCGGAAATGTCATCGGATTCAAGTCCATAAAGCACAGATATCTGGGAATGTTTGTCGAAAACATAGTCACATCACATCCGGACAATGAAATCATCTATCCGTTTTGGGGCAGATACCCCTACTTTGCAGGCCTTTTGAAATCCAATAATGTCTTTTTGCAGCATGGAATCATAAAAGAGGACATCTCATCATGGCTGAACAAGACAAACATGAACCTGTCCTTCTTTTTGACCAGTGCAAGGCTGGAATATGAGTCAATCTTCAAATATCCCTATAACTATGATGATAATGTGGTTCAGCTTTTGGGCCTTCCAAGATATGACAACCTTGAAAACAAAGAGGACAAAAAGCAAATCATCATAATGCCCTCCTGGAGAAGGAATCTGGATAGGAAATCAAAGGAATACATTAAAGAAAGCGAATACTTCAAAAGGTTCAATTCACTGATAAACAATGAAAGGCTGATTGAAAAGGCTCGCGAATATGATTATGAGATAATATTCAGGCCACACCCAAAGGTCTACGGCTTCATAGAGCTCTTTGATGAAAACGGCCATGTCAAAATAGACCATGACAGAACAAGATACCAGACACTGTTCAACAACGGCTCAATCCTCATTACCGACTACTCCTCAGTTGCATTCGACTTTGCCTATCTCTACAAGCCGGTTATATATTACCACTATGGCGATGACTATCACTTCGATGCCGAGCACAGCTTCTTTGACTATGAGACAATGGGCCTTGGAGAAATCTCAAAAGATGAGGATAGCCTAATTGACCTGATCATTGAATATATGGAAAATGACTGCAAGATTAAGGAGGAGTATAAAAACAGAATCCGGGATTTCTATCTATTCACCGACAAGAACAACTGCAAAAGAGTCTATGATGCAATCAAGGAAATTCCATTAAAGGACTAGCTCCATATTGTACATTCCCCTTTCAAAGCTTGCGATTTTAACCCTTTTTTTATTGAATTGCCTAAATCCCAATCGCTCATAAAGCGATTTTGCGCCGGCATTTCTAAAGTCTGCATCAAGCGTAACCCTTTTGTAGTCTTTAGAGCGGGCGTAATCAATTACATCGCAAATCACCTTTCCGCCTATGCCCTGACCTCTCAAACTGGAGTCTATGGCAATTTCTGCCAGGTACAAATCTCCCTTTTCGATGTCTGAGAGAACGAAATGGTCCAGAATGTCGACAATCATCAGTCTAGGCGACTTGAAATAGAACTTATGGGAAACTTCAGACGTATATACGAACAGCATTCCGATGATTTCGCCTTCATCATCCAAAATCACCTTAAAATAATCACCAAGCTCCCTTTTCGGCAAGTCTCGGGCAATCGTTTTTATGGCGCTGTCCGGATTTTTAAAAAGCATGTCGAATGTTCTGAAATCCACATCATAGACCAGCTTGGCAACCTTCAAGAGGTCGTGGGTTTCAGGGTCAAATGTTTCATACCTCATTCAATCACTGTTCACTATAGTCAAGGCAAAAACGCCTGCACCGAATCCATTGTCTATGTTTACGACAGCGATTCCGGGAGCGCATGACTGAAGCATCGCATCAAGGGCGACCCTTCCGCCTTCCCCGACGCCATATCCGACGGATGTCGGAACTGCAATGACAGGCACGTCCACAAGGCCTGCAACGACTGACGGCAGAGCCCCTTCCATTCCGGCACATACGATGAATGCCCTTACTCCTTCCCCGACCATATGGGCGATTTGGGGAAATAGCCTGTGGATTCCGGCAACGCCGATATCATAGGATGTTATCGCTTCGCATCCCCCTTCCTCAACAATAACGCGCGCCTCCTCGGCTATGTTGATGTCTGAAGTTCCGGCGGTGATGATGCCTATTTTTGCAATGGGATCCCTTTCTGCAATTTCCTTTCGGATGACCAAAATCCTAGCCCTTCTGTTATAGTCAAAAATAAATGAGTTTTCGCCCAAATCCTTCAGTATCCTTTCATATCTCTCAGATGACAGCTTGGTAATAATCAAATCATCATCCCTATTTTCAAGATATCTCCCAATTATTAAAAGCAAGTCCTCATAATCCTTGCTTGGTGAAAAAACGGCTTCAGGAAAACCAGTCCTGTCCTTTCTTTTAATATCCATCTGGGCGACATCATCAAATTTCAGAATATTTTCGGATCTGATGAGTTTTTCGGCTTCGGCAATATCAAGTTCCCCACTTGCTAACCTTTCAAGAATATCTTTCATAATATAATATATAGGATAAAATTATATAAAATTTGACTTACAATATTATAATTTAATGAAAGCTTTAATGATTTTAACTCAAGGAATTGTCCAGGGCGTAGGATTCAGGCCCTATGTATATAGGCTAGCCACAGATTTAGGCCTCACTGGACATGTCAGAAACCTTGGAAACGTTGTTGAAATCATTGTTGAGGGGGACAGAACATCTGATTTTGTTGAAAGGCTTCCTAAGGAACTGCCCCCAATAGCCAAAATCGATTCGATGGAAGTAAGTGAAATTGACGTTGAAAACCATTCTGATTTTGAAATCATCGAAAGCGGAGATGCCTACTCGGGCGTCAGCGTGATTCCGCCCGACATTGCAATCTGTGACAAATGCCTTGAAGAAATCAGAAATCCCAAGGACAGACGCTACAAGTACCCCTTCAATGCATGCACCGATTGCGGACCGAGATTCACCGTCATCGAAAGCGTGCCCTATGACAGGGTTAGAACCTCGATGGAAGATTTTCCGTTGTGCGACGACTGCCTTGTCGAGTACAAACAGCCTCTGGACAGACGCTATCACGGCGAGGCAATATGCTGCAGCGACTGCGGACCACAGATGGCCATCTATAAAGGCAGCGAAAAATTGGATGTTGAAAACCCAATCAGGAAAGGTGCCGAAATTCTTAAAGGCGGAGAGATTCTGGCAATCAAGGGAATCGGTGGAACACATCTGGTGGTTGATGCATATAACGACAGCGCAATCAAAGAGTTAAGAAAAAGATTGAATAGGCCAAACCAGGCATTTGCAGTGATGTGCAAAGATTTGGAAAGCCTTGAAAAGTATGCGCAGCTATCCGATAAGGAGATAGAAACCATAACATCCAACAAAAGGCCAATCGTGATTTTAAAGAAAAATAAAGGATACAAATTCCCTGAAAGCCTGTCTCCGGGTCTTCACAATATCGGAGTCATGCTTCCATACTCCCCGATGCACTATCTGCTCTTTGATGAAGGCGACATCGACACCTATGTGATGACCTCGGCCAACATTCCAGGCGAGCCGATGATGATTGAAAACACTGAAATCATCAATGGCGTCAACGACTATTCGCTGGTTCACAATCGCCGGATACTGAAC
>CACWUH010000064.1 GCA_902764015.1 uncultured Methanobrevibacter sp.
AAAGAGGATTAAAAAATAATCGTCGGGACGACGGTGCAGTAAAAATCTCCTAAAAAACATATGTTTTTTAGGTTTGCGAATCCCTGCCTTCTCAAAAGGAGGGGAGGTTCAATGCTTGCTCAATAGGCAATGACAACACCATTTATGTCTGAAATGTCAACCCAGGTGGTTATGCCGCTTATTTCATATAGGACGCCATTGATGTATTCGTATGAGATGCCCTTGTTGTCGCTTATAAGGTGGATTCTATCCCCATCGATTTGGTCGACCCTTTTTATGATTCCGCCATATTCGTCCGATTCAGCCACGACTATGTCTCCGACATCTATGTCATGTGTCTTATTTAAAAGCACATCCTGTCCGTCCTGCAAGGTAGGAACCATAGATGTTCCGTCAACAGTGACCATGATTGGAATCTGGTCGGGGCCAATGCTTGAATCTATGTTGACATTGACATTTTCAAGGCCGTAATGGCTGCAGATATCTTCGATTCCATGCCGATAGGCGATTATGTCGGTGGTTGTGTCGTTCATCACATCCAGTGTGTAGTTGCAGATTTCCTTGTTTAGTTTGTGCTTGTCGATATCCGAAAAGGTGTTGGTTTCAACGGTGATGTTTTCGCCGTCATTATAGACGTCAACCGAATCATTGCCAAAAAGCTTGATTCCGCAAAAAATAATCAAAATCACTATAACTAAAGCTAAAATGATTTTTTTAGCCATAAGATCACTCATCCATAATGTTCAAATCCATATTCAGGAGAGCCTTCATCGTTTCGATGTCGATTTGTCCCGGTGCGGTCGCATCCCTTCCGGCGGCAAAGGTGATTGGCGAGTCGAATTTGGATGCCATGACTCTGGTATAGCTTCCCAAATCCCCCATTGAAATGGCAATCGTGTTTTTGCAATGGGAAAGCACGGCCAATATTGTCAGGGTGTCCTCCAGATCCTGTGGCATGAATGCGACCTTGGCGATGTCTCCAAGTTCCTGTTCCTTATCGACAATGTAGAGTATCTCATTGAGGTCGGGCGTCTTTTCAAAGTCATGATAGGAAACGATGGTTTTCACGCCGCTGTCATGAATCTTATGGATGTATTCGTCGCTGCTTTGAAGCTCTATATCCACATAGTCTACCAAATCGCAGCATTCATATAATATGTTGAACCTTTCCTCTTCGCTTCCCTTAAACGAGCCTCCTTCGGTGTTGATTCTGTTGGTGGCTATCATAGGAAAGTTTATTTCATCGATTGTATCTCTGATTTTGCTGATATCGGGATTTTCAAGCGCATCAATCCTGAACTCAAGTATATCGGCGCCCTTGTCAATGCAATCCTTTGCAACCTCAATGACATCTTCATATTTTTCTTGAAAAATAGGGATTGCGATTTTTGTTTGTGAATACATTACATTATAATATATTTATTACTATTAAATAAGTTTTCTTAAAAACTTTATATAAATTGAAAAACATAATATATACCAATAAAATTTAAAAATTTTATTTATTTTGTTTAATCAATTATGCAAGGTGTTAATTTGAAAGTTACGGCTATAGGTGCAGACATATCAAAAAATGACGTGTCCTGCAGTTCTAAGCTAGTAGAAACTATAGAAAAGAACCTTCAAAGCGTAATCGACCTGGGCGCAAGAAACGCTGAGCTGACAAATGTCACCGGCGATGATGTTGTCGTCACTGCATTTGTTGAGGACGACTTGCTTGAAGAGGTCAATGAGGGTTTGGTAAATGTCTTAAAGATGAGTGCGGAAAATCTTGGGGATTTGTCCGGAATATCGGATAGTCCTGAAGGTGCTGGGGAAGGAATATCATATGCCGAAGCAAGCATAAGAAAAGATTTCTATCCTGATGCGATTGTTTTAGGTTTCGATACATATGGTGGTGAGCCGTTTGTCGCTGATGTTGCAAACTCAGCAATCGAAGCGGCAAAAGGCATGAAGAACTGCACCGACGTGTCAGATTATATCGAAGCCAAGACCAGAAAGATACCTGGAGTGGGATATGTATCATCTGAAACCGATGACCCGGTTGTTGTGGCGACTGTCGAAAACATAGAATCAGTCGGCGTCATTGCAGGGGCTATGATCGGTGCCGCACTTGGAAACAAGAATGTTTATTTAGTCAAAAGGGGAACAACTTGCAATGTATTGCCAGGTAGCGTAATATTTTCAGCTACTGCATTCATGAATGGCAATGTAATAGATTTGGCTGTTCCGTTTGAAAACAAAACTAGAATATTGAGATAGGAGATTTATTATGATTTTATTAAATGAAGACACAAAATGTTTAGTTCAGGGAATAACCGGTAAGCAAGGTTCATTCCATACAGAACAAATGCTGAAATACAACACCAATATTGTTGCAGGTCTGACTCCTGGAAAAGGAGGTCAGGACTTTTTGGGAGTTCCGATTTTCAACTCCATGGAAGAGGCAGTGGAAAATGTCGATGTAAATGCTTCAATCATATTTGTTCCTGCAAGGTTTGCAAAGGACGCAGCGTTTGAAGCAATCAGACACCTGGATTTGGTTGTCATCATTTCAGAACATATTCCTGTCCACGACAGCATGAAAATCATGGAATATGCAAAGCAGATGGACACGACCGTTATCGGACCGAACACTCCTGGAATCATCTCTCCGGGCATCGGCAAACTTGGAATCATGCCTACCCACATCTTCAGGGAAGGCAATGTAGGGGTAATTTCAAGAAGCGGTACATTGACATATGAGATTGCAAGCGAGCTTACCAATGCCGGAATCGGCCAGAGCACTGCAGTCGGTATTGGAGGAGACCCTGTAACAGGCAATAATTATGTTGATATCCTGAAAAGGTTTGAAAAGGATGACCAAACTGATGCTGTTGTTTTAATCGGTGAAATCGGAGGAAATGCCGAAGAAAGAGCAGGTAAATTCATTGAAGAAGAAATGTCAAAGCCTGTTGTGTCATATATCGCAGGAAGAACAGCACCACCGGGCAAAAGAATGGGGCATGCCGGAGCAATCATTCAAGGTGAATCCGGTACTGTTGCAAGCAAGACCAAAGCCCTGAATGAAGCTGGTGTTGAAGTAGCTAAAAAACCATCAGAAATCGTAGATTTACTTAAAAAGGTAATGTAGATGTCAAATCAGGAAATTATTGATAAATTGTTAAGTGGCGAGATGAAACTTTATCAGGTTGACAAGGAAGTTTCAGCCAAAGAGGCAACAGATATCAGAAGGGAATTTCTGGAACAGAAATACGATTTGGACCTGTCCAATATCTCAAACTATACCTTGGATATGGAAAGGGCATCAGCCAGAAACATTGAAAATTCAATTGGGGTTCTGCAGCTTCCGATGGGCATTGCAGGACCGTTGAAGGTAAATGGAGAATACTGCCAAAGGGAAGTGTTCGTCCCTCTTGCAACATCAGAGGGCGCATTGGTTGCATCTATAAACAGGGGTGCATCAACAATAACTGCTTCAGGTGGAGCTAATGCAAGGGTTGTCTCAGACATCATGACCCGTGCGCCTGCAATCAAATGCGAAGGTGTTGGTGATGCTTTAAAAATCAAGCAATGGTTTATTGATAATTTCGATGAGTTGAAACAGATTGCCGAAAGCACAACCTCTCATGGTAAGCTTATAAAAATTGATCCTATCTTAATCGTTGGAAGCTATGTCTATCCGAGATTCGTTTTCTCAACCGGGGACAGCATGGGGATGAATATGGTGACAATAGCTTCTGAAAAAATCCTTGATAAGCTAGCTGAAGAAACTAGTGCTCTTCATATAGCATTAAGCGGAAATGTCTGTGTGGATAAAAAGCCTGCTGCCATAAACATAGTGGAAGGAAGAGGAAAAAGCGTCATAGCAGACATATTGGTGCCGAAAGACATTGTGGCCAAAAAATTGAAAACAACTTCTGAGGCAATCGTTGAGGTCAACACAGCCAAAAATCTGATAGGCTCAGCGGCCAGCGGATCCATGGCATTCAATGCACATTATGCGAACATGGTTGCGGCAATATTTTTGGCAACCGGTCAAGATCCTGCTCATGTTGCTGAAGGCGCTTTAGGTATTACGACAGCCGAAAACAGAAACGGCGATTTGTACTTCTCAGTTAATCTGCCTGACTTGCCTGTGGCAACAGTCGGCGGTGGAACAAGCCTGGAAGTTGCCCATGAAGGACTGGAAATTTTAGGCGTTGCAGGTTCAGGCAAGGCACGGGAATTTGCAGAAATCGTTGCGTGCACTGTACTTGCAGGTGAACTGTCACTTGTAGGAGCATTGGCTGCAGGACATTTGGCCAGAGCTCACCAGGAACTTGGAAGAGGATAGAATGGATGAGCTTCTAGATTCCCTCTATCCGGAAATCACTCTTGAAACCGATGACCTCATAATGACAATATCCGTAAAAAAAGACTATTCTCAAATAGAAGATATAGATAAAAGAAAAGAAGAGTTCATCAATGATTTGAATGAATTCATAAAGGAATTCAGTGAAACTCCCGAGTCTAGGGAGTTTGTGGCTTTTCTTGATTAGGGTATTTGGAATCTATCTTTTCAAATACTTTTTTTACATTTACTTTTGTTTCAAAACACCCTGTCTTTTCAAGCAGAACGCCCTGCGGGCAGAAATCGGATAAAAGCATCATCACTTGATTCAAATCCTCATGGCAGGCCACACCGAGTACCGCCTCGAACTTGTTTTCCATTACTATCTTTTTGACGAAGCTTGATCCGGGAACAATATACAATTTATATCCTAACGGTTCGGATTTTTTCTTGATTGCTCCGATTGAGCATAGTCCGCATTCGGTGCAATTCAATCCTTCTTTTTGAAGTGTTGCAGGACAATCCCTATGTCTTAGGCAATGCGGAAGGAATATCAATGTCTTTTCAGCAGGAATCTTTCTGAACCTTTCCTTGTTGATGTCGTCGCGGACCTTGATTGCAATGTTGTCAATTAGATGGTCATCCAACTTTAGAAAATGAGCTATTGTCTTAAAAGGTGAGTATAATAGGTCTACAATGTATAGCAGGAATCTTGGAAACTTTATCTGGTTCTTACGGGCTATCAGATATCCTAAAATCAATACGATAATGAATAATATCACAATCAGAATGGCCAGAAAGACCACCAGCTTGCCTAAAAACATGTAAAATGAATCTATGAATAGCATTTTCTAACCTAAAATTTTTCAATGGTGTAATTGTCAAAGTCCCTATTCAGCTTTACGCCTGTTGGCGTTTTTGTTATTTCAAGCCCTGACAGGCTGTCGCATGAGCATAATACATTCTGTTCAGGATGTGTACCGGGAGTGATGTTGCAGTTCAGGTTCACTTCATCGCCTATTGATATCACGGTTTCCAATAGCCTTGTGGATGGATGGTCCTTGTTCAGTATCACCAGCGGTGAAGATTCCTCACGGCTAAGGTATGCCTGTGAGCGTATGGCCCTTTTGTCCTTTTTGAAGTTTGATACAGCGATAATGTCATCTGATTCCAAAAACTGGACTATTTCATCGTTGTCCTGGGTTGCAATGAATAACATCTTGTTTTCATGGGCCACCTTGACGATGCCGACCATCCCGGTTTCGCCCTCAAGAAAGAGTATTTCATCATTTTCAAAATCGATGTTCATGTTATCACTAAAAAATAAAAAAAGAGAGTAAATGAATTTACTCTGCAAGTTCAACGTTGTCGCTTTGACAGGACGGACAAACTACTTTCTTTCCAAGTCCCTTAAAGGAATTTCCACAGTCTTTGCAATGGTATTTTTTGGTTTTCAATTTTTTCAAATCAATGTCGGCCATTGGCCCTCCGCTTGAACACATTTTAAATCACCTGTTATATATTATATAATATATTATATTAATATGTTTAGTTTTCCAGTTTCTTTCTGGTTTCGCCAATTTTTTCAAGCGTTTCATTATCATTTGTCAAATCGAATTTCAGCTCCAGAAAGTATAACAGCTGGTTATATAGCTTGTTCTTGTCGTATTCTCCAATCAGTTCATTCAATGCATCCACAACAAACGGATTAGGTCCCAACTGAATGTTTTTGCCTTCAATGATTTCTATGCATTCCTTCAGGGTGAGTTCGATGTCGTCATTTTTGGATTGGATGAACTTGATTTCGGCATATGCAAGGGGGCTTGCCTCATATTCCATGCTGTATATGTATAGCGCCATTGCGGTTTTCATGTCATTTTCTTCCACATAGTAATATCCGAGGTTTCTGTAGCATCTTGCAATGTCTTGGGGGTAATAGGCATATTTAAGCGCATCTGATGTGCGGATGGCGTATTCGTTGAATGTGTAGGTGTGGACCTTGTATATTTCTGTCAGTTCCAGAATGATTCTTGAAGAAACAGGATTGATCTTGATTGCTTTTTTCAGGTATTCCTCTGCCCTGTCGTATTGCTGGTCTTCAAGGAGAAGAAATCCGTAGACATAATACAAATCAAGTAGCGGCTGGTTTTCCGGAATGTATCGCAGTTCCTTTTTCGTTCCGATGTATTTTCTGAAAATCAGTTCCTCGAGGGGATTTGTGAAATAGTGGTATTCGCTTACCTTGTCGTCTTCAAACATCCCCGGAAAAGTCTTCATGAACTCGTCAAGCTCCTTTAATGGGGTTTCATAGTTTCCGTTTTCGATATCGTAATATATGTCGTTGAGGATGTCGAGTATCGGATTTTCCCTTTCGGATATTTCAATGAATTCCTGCTTTTCGTCTTCGCTTAAACAATCCCACATCAGGCGGGAAATCTCTCTGATTATTTCCTTGTTGTATGGGTGGTCTTTATAGATTTCTATTTGACTTGACAGGTATTGCCTGTTCAAATCCTTGTTTTCACCAAGATTGGATTTGATTTCTGTTATGATTTTTTCGTACAATTAACACACCTTAAGTTACTTTAATAAGTAATGTTTTTATATAACCTCTTACCTATGTAAATATGTATAAAAACTTGGTTTTATATTTTATTTAAAAAAAATTTAAGGTGATTATTAAATGGCAAATCAACCAATATTTATCCTTCCCGAAGGAACCGAAAGATATTCAAAAAGGGATGCCTTAAGAATGAATATCACTGCCGCTAAAGTATTGTCCGGCATTGTAAGAACCACTCTCGGTCCTAAGGGTATGGACAAAATGTTAGTTAACTCATTAGGTGACGTGACCGTCACAAACGATGGTGCAACCATCATGAGAGAAATGGAAATCAACCAGCCTGCAGCTAGAATGCTTGTAGAAACAGCTAAAAAACAGGAAGAGATTGTTGGAGACGGAACCACTTCTGTTGTTGTTATCGCCGGTGAATTATTGGCTAAGGCTGAAGAATTGTTGGAAGATGGAATTGCAACATCCGTTGTTGTTAAAGGATACAGAAATGCAACTGCAAAGGCAGTTGAACTTTTAAAAGATATTGCAATCGATGCAGACGATGAGGAAACTCTCAAGAAAGTGGCCGTTACTGCAATGAGCGGTAAAGGTTCAGACTATGCAAAGGAACACTTGGCAGACCTTGTCGTAAAGGCAGCATTAAGAATCAAGGAAGACGGCAAATCAGACATTGACAACATCAACATCCAAAGGGTTTCCGGAGATTCCGTAGAGGACTCCTTTTTGGCTGAAGGAATCATCATCGACAAGGCACCGTTATCCAAAAACATGCCTAAGGATGTCAAGGATGCAAAGATTGCCATCATGAAATATCCTATCGAATTAAAAGACATTAACACTGACACTAAAATTGACATAACAAGCCCTGACCAGTTCGAAGCATTCCTCAAACAGGAAGAAGACATGATCAAGGAATTGGTCGCCAAAATCGTTGACACAGGCGTAGATGTGTTGTTCTGCCAAAAGGGCATTGACGACATGGCAGAGCACTACCTTAAGAAAGCCGGAGTCATGGCTTATAAACGCGTTAAAAAATCTGACATGGAAAGAATCGAAAAGGCAACCGGCGCAAAGTTAGTAACCGATATTGAAGACTTATCAGAAGACAAGTTAGGTTATGCAGGCCACGTATATCTTGATAAGATTTTCGACCATGAACTGACATTGATTGAAGAATGCGAAAATCCAAAGGCCTCCTCAATTGTCTTAAGAGGCAGCACCCGTTACGTTACCGAACAAATCTCAAGAGCCATTGACGACGCTTTGGGAGTAGTTGCGGCAACCATCGAAGAAGGTAAAGTTCTCATCGGTGGAGGAGCATGTGAAATCGATTTGGTAAAGCAAATGAGAGAATATGGTGAATCCGTAAGCGGAAGGGAACAATTGGCTATCTTGAAATATGCCGAAGCATTGGAAGTTATTCCAAGAACCCTGATTGAAAATGCTGGTCTTGACACCATCAACCTGATTGCCGACTTGAAGGCAGCTCATGAAGACAATCCGTTCATTGGAATCAATGTATTCGAAGGTAAAGTGGTTGACATGAAGGATGCCGGTGTAATCGAGCCTTTAAGGGTAAAGATACAGGCACTTCAGTCAGCTGGCGAAGCTGCAGAAATGATCTTGCGTATTGATGACATGATTGCAGCAAGAAATGCACTCAATTCCACTGGACCTGATGAGTCTGGAAATGATGACAGTGGCATGCCTCCAATGCCTGGTGCAGGCATGGGCGGTATGGGCGGAATGCCTCCTATGATGTAAAATTTTTAAAAATTTTACACTTTTTTCTTTTTTTCATTTTTCTTGCTTATTTTTTAAAATACTTTATTAAATGCATTGTTTTTTATTCTAATCAAACTTTATTCAAGGGTTTTAAATTAAATAACTTTTAAGCATGCCCTATTTTATATGATATTCAATAGAATTACTGTTTTGATTTTAATATAGTCAAGTTACTTTAAAGTTTGTTTCATATCATTTAATGCTTTTATAGTCAATTTCAAAAAGAATTTTAATTTATAGATGATTTTCATAAAGTTTTAACTTTATTTTTTAAAATTAAACTCATTTAATCGGATTTAGTAAATAAAAAGGTTTATATAAGACATTTGTAATAAATATATGTTACTAGTGAAATGTATATTATCGCTATGTTTAAAAAATTTGTTATGGAGGTAAATTAATTTGAACAAAAAAATATTACTCACTTTGTTAATATTGCTCACGGCTGTTCTGACAGTCGGTGCCATTTCCGCAAGTGATGTTAATGTTACAGATTCGTATGCTACTAACTTAGTAGATGACACGTCAGATGTATCAGTCCCACTGGAGAATACTGCTGATTCATCAGAAATTTCTGTATCAAGTGATTCAAATGTTGATAATGGTTCATCTAAAGTTTCTCTATCAAGTGAAGAAGTTTTAGAATCTGAAGATTCAAATATTTTATCAACTAACTCGAACAGTGATAATCTTTCAAGCAGTGATAGTGGGGTTGCTAATCTTTCTGCATCAAATAGTGTTGCAGTAAGTGACAGTGGCGTTTCTTCAAAAATAGATGTATCTAAGACAATCACTGCAAAGGATATTACTAAATATTATAAAGGAAGCACTCAATATAGCGCAACATTCTTAGATGCCTACGG
>CACWUH010000065.1 GCA_902764015.1 uncultured Methanobrevibacter sp.
GAGGTTAAAATATGGTTAGAAATTAAATATATAACTGGGAGGAAATAGGGAAGTGGAGTTTCTTCCCTACATGTACTGAACTAATTGTTCATCATTTTTTTGCATATTTCCTGGCTTCACTTTATCTATTGCTTCTTTGAAGTATTTATATGGGATTTCACTAGCTTCAAGGTCATCTCTTAAGGCAAGCATTGCAGCTTCTCTGCAAACGGCCTCAATGTCTGCTCCTACATAGCCTTCAGTGTTTTTGGCCAATTTTTTGAGATCCACATCTTTGGCTAATGGCATTCCTTTGGTATGCACTTCAAAGATGGATATTCTTGCTTCTTCATCCGGTTCGCCAACTTCTATGTGTCTGTCGAACCTTCCAGGTCTCATTAATCCGGCATCCAGAATGTCGGGTCTGTTGGTTGCCGCAATGATTGCAACGTCTTCAAGCTCTTCCAAACCGTCCATTTCTGTTAACAGTTGGTTGACAACTCTTTTTGTAACGCCGCTGTCAGTGTCATTTCCGCTACGGGTGCTTGCTATCGCATCGATTTCATCGAAGAAGATCACTGTAGGTGAAGCCTGTTTCGCTTTTCTGAACACTTCTCTTACACCTTTCTCGGACTCTCCGACCCATTTGGACAGGAGTTCAGGGCCTTTGACTGAGATGAAGTTGGCTTCGCTTTCGCTTGCCACAGCTTTTGCAAGCAGGGTCTTACCTGTTCCTGGAATTCCGTAAAGCAGGGTTCCTTTTGGAGGTCTTATGCCTAAGCGTTGGAATGTTTCAGGATGTTTAAGTGGCCATTCGACTGCCTCTTTCAGTTCCTGTTTCACATCTTCAAGACCGCCCACGTCATCCCATTTGATGTCCGGGATCTGCACAAGGACTTCCCTGAGCGCTGAAGGCTGAATTTCCTTTTGGGCGTTTTTGAAGTCGTCGCCTGTAACCATGATTTTTTCCATGACCTCTTTAGGGATTTCCTCGTCGTTCTGGATTTCAGGAAGGATCCTTCTTACAACCCTCATAGCGGCCTCTTTACATAATGACTCGAGGTCTGCCCCTACGAATCCGTGGGTTGTGTTTGCGATTTTGTCAAGGTCAACATCCTCTGCAAGAGGCATGTTTCTTGTGTGGATTTCAAGGACCTCTTTTCTTTCCTCTGAGTCAGGCACTCCAATTTCGATTTCACGGTCGAATCTTCCAGGCCTTCTGAGTGCAGGGTCAAGTGAATCAGGTCTGTTGGTTGCACCGATTACAACGACTTGTCCCCTGGATTTCAGACCATCCATTAAAGTTAAAAGTTGAGCAACGGTTCTTCTTTCAACTTCGCCGTTTGTCTCTTCTCTTTTTGGAGCGATTGCATCGAGTTCATCTATAAATATGATTGAAGGGGAGTTTTCTTCAGCCTCTTCGAAGTATTCCCTCAGGTTCTCTTCGGATCCGCCCACATATTTGCTCATGATTTCCGGACCGTTGATTGCAATGAAGTGAGCGTCACTTTCACTGGCTACAGCTTTGGCCAGTAATGTTTTACCGGTTCCTGGAGGACCATGCATCAATACACCTTTAGGTGGTGCAATACCAAGTTTTTCGAAGAGTTCCGGTCTTTTGAGAGGAATCTCAATCATTTCCCTTACTTTTTTGACCTCTTCTTTTAAACCGCCGATGTCCTCGTAGCTTACATCAACAAGGTTTCCGACACCTTCGATTTTGCTCACGTCAACTGGGGTTTCATGGAGCTGCACTTCGGTGTTAGGCCCTACGATGACGATGTCTTTCGGACTGGTGGACACTACCGCAAACTTGATTTCTTTCATTGCTGGAGTATAGTCCATCAATTCATCAAACAGGCTGTTGAATCCCATCCTTGGCCTTGGTGCCCTGATTTGGGATCCGATGATGTCTCCCTGAACCATCACCTTTCCGGCAAAGAGTCCACGGACATCGCCCTGTACTCGTATGTTGTTTTCAATCGGGGCCAGAACAACCTTTTTCGCTTCGGTGGCTTTGGTTTTTTTGATTGTGACCTCACCGCCTATGGTTGCTCCGGAGTTTTTACGGACAAGTCCGTCGATTCTTATTACTCCTAGTCCAATGTCGGTTTGTGAAGGAAGAGCGATAGCTGCAGTTCTTCTTTCGCCGACAATTTCAATCAGGTCTCTTTCATTGATTCCTAAATCATCCATGACGTTCGGATCGAGTCTTGCCACGCCCTGGCCGACGTCCTTTTGTGAAATTGCTTCTGCAACTTTTAGTGTGATTTCATTTTGTGCCATTTTATCATCTCCATTTTTGGCTGTAATGTGTGTAAATGTAATGTGTCAAAATCTTTTTGTTACTTTTTGTAACTTTATTGACAAACTAATCTGTGTATGTTTTACTATATAAAGGTTTCGGTTTTATGGATTTTTCAAAAGCTATTAAAAATTAGTTGTTTGCCATATGGATGGGTATAAATTGATATTTAATATTAATTACTTCTTAAAATTAAAATTAATAAAAAACAGTTAAGGTTAAAGTGCCTTATCTAAAACAAAAATTTAATTACTTTTAGACACTTTAATATTTGTTCGTTTGCAATAAAACAATTATCTGATGACTCCGCCAAAAGCGGTGAAAAGTTCTTTGACCCGGTTTACGTCCTCTTTTGTAAGTCCGGTGATTTCAAATGTCAGGCTGATGAAATCATCGTCGATTTGGGGTCCGTCATACTCATCGACCAGTTTCACGTCCAGTATGTTCTCATGCATCAGCACGGTCTTGCGGATGATTTCGGCATTGACGTTTTTAGGAAATACGCAGCTGATGGATGAGGTTTTGGTTTTCCAGTTTTCAATCTTCCACTGGTGAAGCTCTTCCGGAAGCAGAATCCTGATGTTAGCTATGCGAAGCTCTTTTCTCTTGTTGCCGTCCTTCAAAACGGCGGTCTTGCCGTCTATGCTTTCAAGGACTCCGACATGGATTTTCCCGGAGTAAATATGCTTGAGGCCAACTTCCTGGCCAATCGATTCATACAGGTAGCTGTATTCGTAGCTTAAGGCACCGATTGCCTTGTCACTTCTACCCAGGGCGTTCTTGATGTCGCCCATGTTCTTGGTTGCCCTGATTGCAATGTTTACGAACTCGTCGGAATCTCCGTTGTTGATGACATCCCTCAGCTCGAGGACCGCATCTGCAAAGGTGTTTCTGACCTTGTCCCCGTTAGTGTTGACGGACTGGATGTTGTAGGTCAGATAAGGGTTCTGCGATACGATACGGGCAATCATATCAATCATCAGATTATAAATTGGGCTTTCATAGTCCTCGGTTTCTGATATGTCGACGCGCAGCTTCTCGATTGCCGAAGCGGTTGAGATGAACGAGAAGTGGGTGAGGACCTGCACGATGCTCATCATGAAATCGTGCTTTTCTGCGCTGGTCTCGATGATTCTCATGTTCTTTTTTGCAAGATAGTCATAAATCTTACTGTACCATTTTCCCTTCGCATCTGCGGTAAGCACAATCACCTGGTTGTCCAGCCTTGTGGTTCTCGGACCGAAGACGGGGTGTGTCGGAATGTATTCGACGCTTTCCGGAAGAACTTCGCCCATTGTCCTTGTAGGGCCTTCCTTGACGGACGTCACGTCAATCATGACAGAACCGCTTTTCATGAATGGGGCCACTTCACGGATGACATCGCAGGTGTGTTGAATCGGCACGGAAATTATCACGATATCACTCATCCGGGTGATTTCCTCATTCGACTCAATATATTCAACATTCAATTCATCTGCAACCTGTCTGCCCTTCTTGTGGTCACGGCCGGTGATGTAGACTTCAAACTCGTCCCTGAAGTAATAGACCAGGGTCTTTCCCAAACCGTCGCTTCCACCAATAATTCCAACTATCATCTTAACCATTAATTAATTTTAGAATTATTAAATATATAAATTAGTAACAAGAAAAATTATCTTGAAATTATGAAAATCATTTACGAAAACGAAAAGGAAGGGGTTGTTGAAGTTGTCCCCGAAACCCTTGACGATTTATGGCACCTCTCACACATCATTGAGGTCGGAGACAATGCATCATCAAGGACAACCCGAAGAATCCAGGACAATTCCGGCGACAGGTGCAGAAACGACAGGGGAGTCATAAAGACATTCTATCTGGGTTTGGATATCAAGAACGTTTCATTCCATCTATTCACCGGCAAGTTGAGGCTGACCGGAGTGATTACAAGGGGTCCTGAAGATTTGATACCTCTCGGTTCCCACCACACCCTTGAGGTGAAGCTCAACGTCCCTCTGAAGATTACAAAATCAAGATGGCCTAAATGGGCAATCAAGAGGATAAACCAGGCAATCGAGGCATCAAAAAAGCTCTCCGCAATCATAGTGGTTTTGGAGGATGACACCGCAACACTGGGTCTTATGAGACAGTTCGGAATAGAGTATTACGGTCCAATCAAGGGCCACGTTTCGGGAAAGAGGATCATCGACAAGAACCGCCAGAAGAACATCATCCAGTTCTATGAAAAGGTTATTGAATCTCTCACCAAATTCGATTCCATCCAAAACATAGTCATTGCAGGGCCGGGCTTTGTGAAAAACGACTTCTTCGATTACTTGAAGGACAAGCACCCTGACCTGGCAAAGATTTCAATCATCGAATCGACAGGTTCAGGCGGAAGGAACGGAATTGCAGAGGTTCTCAGGAAGGGAACGGTTGAAAAGCTGACCTCGGAAAACCGTGTGGCCCTGGAGATGGGAGCCATCAACAATCTTTTGACTGAAATCGGCAAGAATTCCTCAAAGATAGTCTATGGTGTTAGGCAAACCAAGGATGCAATCAATCTGGGAGCGGTTTCCATGCTGCTCATTCTGGACACGAAGGTTGCAAGCGAAGACATGGGCGATGCCATGGACATGGTCGAGAACATGAAGGGCGAGGTCATGGTCATAAGCAGCGAGCATGAGGGCGGAAAACAGCTTGAAAGCCTTGGAGGAATGGCTGCAATTTTAAGATACCAAATTAATTAAGATTTATATATTAAGAGAAATTAAAATTTATATGTAAGATTTTTTTGATTGTGATTTAAATGATGTATTCGTCGATATTCTTTGCATTGATATACGTTTTTGTCATATCTGCTGTGGGAACGGCAGTTGTCGACATAATATTCCGTTTTTTAGGAAAACGGGGGTATTTGGGAAACCTCTATCCTAATGTAAGGGGAGGCATTCCTCGTGCCGTTGGCATAATTCCGGCCATAGTCCTGTCCTTTTACATGCTTCCCGGATACAACAATCTGATTTTGATAATAGGTATCTTTGCACTTATCGATGACATCTTGGGAAGAAAGGAATCTCCATTTGGAATCGAATGGGGCCAGCTTTCAAGAGGAATCGGAATAATTCTGATTATGATTGTAGGAATATTTGAGGGATTGGGCGTTTCGGCCATATTTGTCGCATTGATGGTTCAGCCGCTGAACATTTCGGATATGCAGCCTGGATCCTGCTGTATCGTAACAATCATAATGTCTGTCGTCACGATTTTTGCGATGGTGCTCGTAGGTTCCGCTCCTGCGCAGGAACTGCCTGCAATCTACACTCCACTGCTGCTTCTGGTGGTCTGTCTGGGCTACTGTCCTCTTGACTTTTCGGGAAAAATCATGCTGGGCGAAGTCGGAAACCACGTATTCGGAGTTGCTCTGGGCGTGTCATATTACATTATGGGAGGACTGCTTGGTGTCCTGTTGTTCGGAATCATAACCACGGCCCTGATTGCATTTGTCAGAAGGTATAATCTTAGGATATTCTTCAGGCAGAAATTGGGAATTGTTGATCCGACTTTCGGAGATTTCTTCATGGACGTCCTCACAGGAGGAGGATTGGGAGACCTTCTCAGAAAATGGATACTGGAGGACAAGCAGATTGAAGTCACAAATCCGCTCTTGATTGAACTGGGCTTTAGAAGACTTTTGTACAATCCGTATGCATCAAATCGTGCAAACTATATTCCCAACAACTACATTCCTCGTTTAGGCAAAGGAGAATAATTTATGAAATGTTTATTTATCGTCACAGGAAGGGGACTTGGCGGAGACGCAATGACTGCCCTGAACGCAATGAAGGCGCTTGAAAGGAAGGGAGTCGAGTGTGAAATCGCCCTGGACGCATCCGCCCACGGAACCCTGTTCGAAAAGCATGGATATGACTGGCATAGGATTTCAGTCCCCCATGCCGGAGGACATTCCGCAACCAAACTGTCCGCAATTAAGGGCGGTTCCAAATTGCTTGTCGCCACATTCAAGGCCCGAAGCCTTATCAAAAAATTGAAGGTCGATTTCGTGGTGGGAGTCCTGGGAGGCGGAGCAATCGTCGCATCACTTGGCGGAAAGGTTGCAAGAAAGCCGACATTTTCACTGATTTCAACGCCGCTGGACTCGAAGGTATGTCCAAAATTCAACCAGTGCTACATCCTGCCGGAGCTCAACATGTTCAGATGGGACGAGCTTCCGAAAAACACTGCCAAGGCATTTTACCCGTTGGCGGAAAACATGGGTGATGGTGTTGAAGCCAAGGCGCTTGAAAAGCTGAAGGAATATCCTAATTTTGATGAAAGCAAAAAGACAATCGTATTCTCGTCCGGATCATCAATCTTCAAGGGGATGATTGATGCAATAAACATTGTCGCCGACAAGACCGACGAATACAACCTGGTTCTGGTCGGGCTTCCGCTTAAGGAGGAGTATGGCGAACTAATTGATGAGGAAAAAATCATCTATGCAGGTTATATCGATTGGATCAACCACCTCTTCAAGTTCGCTGACCTGACGGTGCTGACCGATGACGGGGTCTCTCTGGAGGAGGCATTCACCAACGGAAAGCCTATCGTTGCACTTGCCCGCGTAAAATGGGGCAGATACCAGAACATGGCCGGCGTGTTCAAGGGTGCAATGATTGAATCGACTGTTGAGGATGTCTGCAAAAGCATTGACGAGGCATTCAAAAACTATGATTCCATGCAGGAAAAGGCTCTGGTGTATGGAAAGCAGTGCTTGGCTGCCGCCGATGATTTGGCGGATGATATCCTAAAAAGAGTGAAATAGTGGCATTACAGCCACATTGTTTTTATTATTTTATAGTTTGTGTCAGTTGACGGATGGATTTCTATAAACTCGTCATAGTCATCCAAATCATAACCCATTCTCATCAGGTAAGACAGGTATGCCACGTCGCTGACGGATGATGGGGAGATATGATTTATTCTGTTTATCCTGTTTTTGTTTTTGTCGAATTCGATTTCCGTGTATCCGTTATCTCCTGTCAATATGTTCCAGAAGGCGCCTGGGCCTCCGGTTCCCGGAAATGAAATGACTTTTTTGTCGTCGTCGGACAGGTTGCTTTTTTTGTTTTCAACGAAGCTCACTTCCATGTTCAGACTTAATGTCTGAGGAATGCAATCGTAGCTTACCTTATTCGAGTATCCTGCCATGTTCCTTGCAGCTGTGATGCCTTCCATTCTGGCTACCGGTGTCAGCTGATATCCTCCGGTGACGTCGCCTGCAGCATATATATGGTCAACGTTTGTTCTCATCATTTCATCGACTTTGATGCTCTTGTCATCGTTGAGCTCGACGATTCCTTCTGCAATTTCGCTGTTTGGAGTCCTGCCTGTTGCAAAAAATGGAATTCCTTCCAGTTCCATTCCATCGGTGGTCAGCACCTTATCTTTAAACACTTCCTTAACGCCGGTGTTTTCAAGGACGTTGATGCCTTTCAGGATATTTTTTAAAACGTATTCTTTGGTGGCGACGCTAATCTCTTTTAATATTTCGCTTCTTGCGATGATGTTGACTTCGCTTCCGAGCGTTGAATAGATGTTGGCGATTTCGCATGCAATGACCCCTCCGCCAATGATGTTCAGCTTTTCCGGAACGTCATCAAGCTTTAGGATGTCCTTGTTGGTCAGTCCATATTCCTTTCCGGGAATGTCTGGGATGAACGGGCGGGCACCTGTTGAGATTAGCAGATTGTCCCATTCGAAACTTTCATTGTTTACCTTAACGCAGTCCCCTTCAATGCTGGCCTCGCCGTAAATGATGTTGTTTCCAAGGCTTTCGTTTTCCAGCTGGTTTAGATAGCGAAGCTTTTCCTGTGTTTCAACAATCTTTTCAACAATCTTTTCATAGGATAGGTCAATCTGGCTTTTCAGAAATCCGTAGCTGTTGAACCTGTTGTTCTCATCAATGAATTTGGTAATGTCTGTCAGTGCGCAGATGACCATGCAGCCCTCATTCAAGCATGTGCCTGCTATATGATTCTTTTCGATTAAAGTGACTTCTTCACCCAGTTTTCCAAGCTCCACAGACCCTAATCTTCCCGCAGGCCCTGATCCGATAACAATATTTTTCATTTTAACGCCTCTTTAGATAGTTTTATATAATACTAACTTTTAATATTATTACATATTAAAATTTTGGAGATAGATAGTTATGTGTATTGCAGCGCCTGCTCAAGTTGTTGAAATTAACAGGGAGGATAACTGGTTGTATGCCGATTTCGGCGGAGCAAGACAACAGGCAAAGCTAGACCTTCTGCCGGATGTTGAAATAGGTGATTACGTCTTAATCCATGCCGGTTATGCAATAGAAAAATTGACCGAAGAGGCCGCCAAGGAATCCCTTGAGGCCTGGGAAGAACTTCTTGAAGTTCTTGAAGAAGAAGATAGGGAAATGGAAAAGGCAAGAATGGAAGCTGAATCTAATCAGTAGATTGACACTCTTGTTACTCCTTTTATTTTTAGAAATTCATTAATCAGTTCGCCCTCAACGGGCTCTTCTGTAATTATTGTCAGTATAGGGTTTTCCTGAAGCTCAGTGTCTTCAGCATAAGCCTGTCTGATGCTTATTCCTTTTTTTGAAATTAGATTTGAAGTGCTTGCAAGTATTCCTTCGCTTGCTGATCCCACTTCTATTTCGATAACGCCCAAATCAAGGCTTTTGGCGATGTTTTTAAGTAGCGTTCCTGCAGGTATGATGTTGGCAAAGAGGTTGTACAGTTCTGCATCTTCCTGGATGATTTCGATTGTCGATTTGATTGCTCGCCTGTCGACATCAGCTGCGGTTGCAAGTGCCTTGTCGCTTATTTTCAGGTTTCCGCAGTAGATCTTGCCGTCGTCCTTTAAGGAGAGTCCAAGCTCTATCATCTTTTCTGCAACCCTCAGCCTTGCCGGGTACTTCTTGAATTTTTCATTGACTTTTTGCCACATTTTAATCATCATTCCTACTTTTTGTACATTCAAGTTAATATTTGTAGAATATGATATAAATAAATTTGTGAAAAATGGTCGATGGCATTGCCATGTTGTGTGAAAAATTCCTAAAAAAATAGTTGGTAGTAGGCTAGATGGGATTCGAACCCATGACCTCCCGGTTATCAGCCGAGCGCGCTAACCAAGCTGTGCCACTAGCCTATGAGATTTGTGTGACAGTTAGATTTTACACAAAAAATTAAGATTTTATCTGTTAATCATTTCGTTAATGGAGTCTGCCATGGCATGTCCTTCAACAGTAATGATTGCCTTTTCGATTCCTTCAACGTTTTCAGCTCTGATTTTAGCATCAGCAGCGATACGAGTAATACTCATGCAACCTGGGTTGGTTGGTTTGAGTGTAATTTCAGCTTGATCACCGTCAACGGTAATGTTTTGTACAATGCCCATTTCTACAATACTGATTCCCATGTGTGGGTCATTAATTGGAGTAATAGCGTCTTTAATATCATTTACTAATTCTTCTGACATAATAAGTCTCCTATAATTTATGTATTTATAATTATTAATAATGTTATTTATAAATATTGTTATTTTTTAAGGCGATGCTTCAGCTTGACGGCAATGCCGTTTGTGCATTCTTCCATTTCACGGCCGGTCATGACGGCCCTTCCGACTCCAACGGCCGTGTCATCGTGAACTATAACCACTTCGTCGTTTGGAAGGATTTTATGGTCTGCCTTTTCGATTCCAGGCGCAAAGACTGTATTCGTCTGGAGGTCAAAATCGATGTTTACGATATTGATTCCAAGCTCCTTCAGGATTTCGCCTCCGGCCAGATTCAGCCTGAACATTCCATAGTCCTTGTTCAATAGGGCAATCTGTGTGCCGTTGGACAGAACCCTTTTATGGTACATTCCCTTGGTTTTCACATTGTCCGGGATGAATTCTCCGCCGTTTTCACCGAACTGGTATTTGGCAATTGATCTGAGTCCGTGGACTGCCTTTTCATGGCCTTTCACCCTCTGGTGATTCTTGAGCTCCATTCTCAGGTTGTAAAGGGAATCCGGTGAAGTCGGACGCTCGTCAGCGCAGACGTTTGTGAAATCATCGCAGTATGCCTCCAAAGATTCCAAGTATCCTCCCGCAAGGTTGGCAACGATATTTTTGCCTTCGCAGTATTTGGCAATAAGCTTTCCGCTTTCCTCGACCTCATCGGCCGACCAGGAGCCTGTGGTGCTCACGTCATATGACTGGATTGGAAATGTGTTTTCAAGCTCTCTTGGACAGATTCCGAATGGGGAAGTCACGATAAGCTCCTGAAATGACCTTGTCAGTTTCCTGAACTTCTGGTGGGATTTGGAATTGGAGTAAGGCTTCTTCATGCTGCACGGAAGCAGGACGACAGTGTCGCCTAAAGGTTCCATCATCTCCATTCTCTGCCTCCACCGAACCGCTTCGGGACGGTACAGGGACTCTTCGCTTGAACATATCACTTTCATAATCATTCCTCAAATGCCTTGATCAGCTCATCATCAAGTTTTTTTAGCCTTTCAATGTTGTCATCGCTGTCTTCAATGGTTCTCTGCCACTTTTCAATCACGAAATCGACATCCACTTCCTTTGTGCCGCTTATGAGATTGTCTGCATGTGCAACGATTTTTTCCTCAAGGGTCTGGGGGACATATGACTTTTCGGGAAGCCCCAGCTTCACTGCCTCCTCGGCGGTGATTCCCGCACCGATGTGCCTTTCGATGATGTTTACCACATCCTCCGAATAATCGTACCTTTCGGCGATTTCGGCTCCGACGACTGCGTGGGTTATTCCATGGGTTTTTGACCTTCCTATATCGTGCAGCAATGCGCCCTTGCGTATCAGGTCTTCATCCACATTGTCAAAATTAGCGGCTATTTTCATGGCCTTCCTATAGACGGCCTTGCAATGTTCTATAACATTCTCGGGAGTGTTTTCCTTTTCAAGTAATTCAATTTCCATTCTATCGGTTCTTTTCGCTGAATGATTTGAAATTACTTTCAACCATTTTGATGTCTTCCTTGATTTGTTCGATGGTGTCGGCGTTGTCCTGGAATTCAAGTTCCTCTCCGCATGCAGGACACAGGAATTCATAATCGGAAGCGTCATCGAAAACAAGCCTTACATGGCCCTGAGGGCAAATGAAGAACATGTTGTTCTCTTCGCGCTCCAGCTCGTCGTTGAGCATTTTCAGATAGTCTTCGGAATCCTTGATGATGCGGTTGATGACTTCGTCCTTTTCGAATTTCCAGGTGTATGTGAACCATTGGGTTTCAGGGTCTTTACTTCTTTTATAACTAGCTAATCCTAAGTCGTAAAGTTTATAAAGAATTTTTCTAACGATATTTAATTTGATTCCAGTTTTGTTGGCTATTTCTTCATCGGTGTCAACACCGTCAATCAATGCTTGAACAATAGCTAAATTGCTTTCCTCTTCAACAACATTGGTTAATAAGGTCTTTACTAATGGATCATCTAACATTTAATTTCCCCTGTGAGTTCTTATAAAAATAATTTATAAATTATTGTTAGTTATGTCCTTTTTATTATAAAAACATATCTAATTTCAATAATCTTTCAAAATCTCCAATAGGTTTTCGCAGATGTAGTCCACTTCTTCATCGCTCAGGGTGGAATATATCGGCAGGCTTATCTCATTTTCAAAAAGGCCGTATGCGTTTGGATAATTTTCAATCTCAAAGCCCAGGTTTTTGTAGGCAGTCAAAAGCGGAAGCGGCTTGTAGTGGACATTTGTGCTTATTCCGTGCTCTTCCATCTTCACGATTATCTCGTTTCTCTCTTTCAGGCTGACGCCTTCAAGCCTGGTTAGGTAAAGGTGGCCTGAGGATGTGTGGCTCTTGCCGGTGTGTTTTGGCAAAATCACCCTTGTGCCTTTGAGATGTTTTTCGTATCTTTCAACGATTTCATGTCTTCTTTTAAGCATTGATTCATACCTTTTAAGCTGTCCGAGGCCTATTCCTGCCTGGACGTCGGTCATGTTGCACTTGTAGGCCGGAATCAGGATGTCGTATTCCCAGGACCCTTTCTGTGTCTTTTCAAGGGCGTCCTTTGTCTGGCCGTGAAGGGAATAGATCTGATAGTCCTTGTATATCTTTTCGCTGTCGATTCCGTCATGTGCCTTCCATGTCACGGCTCCTCCTTCGGCGGTGGTGAGGTTTTTTACCGCATGGAATGAGAAGCAGGTGAAGTCGGCCAGTGTTCCTGCCCTTTTGCCGTTTTGAACTGCTCCGAATCCGTGTGCAGAGTCTGCCACGACAATGACTCTGTTGAAGGCTTCTTGTATCTCGTTTGATGGTGTGAACAGGTCCTTTTTGGATTCAACGGCTTCAAATATCTTGTCATAATCACATAGGATGCCTGCAATGTCTACGGGGATGATTGCCTTTGTCCTTTCGGTGATTGCATCGGCCATCCTTGAATAGTCCATCTCCTCCCTGTCGCTTTGGCTGTCCACCATCACGGGGGTTGCGCCCACATGGCAGATCACGCTGCATGATGCCGTATATGTGTATGCGGGAACGATAACCTCATCGCCCTTTCCTATTCCCAGAACCCTCAGGGTCATCTCTAGGGCGGTTGTTGCGGCACTAAGGCAGACTGTCCTGTCGCTTCCGCAGTATTTTGTAATCTTCTGTTCGAATTCCTTTGTTTTCGGTCCGGTTGTAATCCATCCGGATTTTAGGGCAGCTATAACTTCTTCTATTTCTGTTTCTGTAATGTCAGGGGGTGAAAAGGGTATGTTCATGGTCTATTCTCCGTTAACTTCATTAGGCTCCCTGTAGGTGGGAACGCATATCTTCATGGTTTGCTTGATTTCCTCCTTGGAGGTGTTCTCGTTATTTATTATTTCTCTAAACATGTCCAGCTTGTCCTCGACGTCATCCATCGTCAGGTCCATCGGCTCTGTTATGAATATCTTTTCATGCTTTGTCTCTTCCAGATTTTCCTCATCCATTAATAGCTCTTCATAAAGCTTCTCTCCAGGCCTCATTCCGGTGATTTCGATGTCCATGTCCTCTCCGAGGGTGTATCCGGATAGCTCAATCAGACTTTTTGCAAGGTCATAGATTTTCACCGGCTCGCCCATGTCCAGAACGAATATTTCTCCTCCTTCGGCATAGGTTATTGCCTGAAGCACCAGGGCCACGGCCTCGGGTATCGTCATGAAGTATCTGGTGACTTCCTTGTGCGTTACGGTCAAAGGCCCTCCATGTGCCATCTGCTTTTTGAACAGCGGAACGACAGACCCGTTGCTTCCAAGCACATTTCCGAAACGGACCGCAACATATTCGGTCTCGCTTCTTTTGTCCTTTGCCTGGATTATCATTTCGCACAGCCTTTTTGTGGCTCCCATGATGTTTGTCGGGTTTACTGCCTTGTCTGTTGAGATTAAAATGAAACGCTTGACATTGAATTCATCGGAGCAGTTCACGAGATTGTATGTTCCGAACACATTGTTCTTGATTGCCTCTGTCGGATTGTTCTCCATCAGCGGCACATGCTTGTGTGCGGCCGCATGGAATACGATTTCAGGCGAGTATTTCTCGAATATCGCATCCAGCCTGTCCTTTTCTCTGATGTTTGCCACAATCGCCTGTATGTCGTTGTTCGGATGATTTGTCTTAAGCTCCAGCTCGATGTCATAGAGGCTGTTTTCATAGTTGTCCAATAAAAGCAGCTGCTTCGGGTTGTGAATCATAATCTGTCTTGTAAGCTCCGATCCGATTGAGCCTCCCGCTCCGGTAACCAGAACGACATTGTCCTGAATCAGGTTCTTGATGTTCTGGTTGTCGAGTTCAATCGGGTCCCTTCCAAGCAGATCCTCGATTCCGACATCCCTCAGGCTGTGGTAGAGGTTCTCTTCGGTAATAAGTTCCGTCAGTGTCGGAAGGACCTTCACCTTGGCGTCGGTCTTGCTGCAGATTTCAAGGATTTCCTTCTTGTTCTGGTTGTCTATGTTTACTATCGTAAAGAAGATTTCGTCAACTCCTTCGGATTCACAGATTCTTGCAATGTCGTTTCTGTCTCCGATGATTCTGACCCCTGCAACGGAATATCCTATGCGCTTCTTGTTGTCATCGACGATTCCGACAATGTCGTACTGGCCTTTCAGGGTGGAGTTGATGGTCTTGATTATGTCGTTGGCAGAGTATCCTCCTCCGATAATCAAGAGCTTTTTCTTGTCTTTTGAAGCCGGCCCCTTTTCCCTGCTTGCCGCATCGGACAGCAGCACATAGCGGATGATGAGGCGGTAGGAAATCATGATTATTCCGATTATCAGTCCGATCAACAGGTTGAGCTTGACGGACGGATTCTTCATGTTCAAGACAAGGTCTTCAATTAGGGAGACGATGAGGGATGATATCAGCGAAAGCACGATATATAACAGGTAATCCTGATTGTTTTCATAACGGATGATGTTCGTGTATCTCTTTGACAGTCTGAAAACTATTTGAAAAACGATTATGGCCAGGGCAATGCTTATCAGGATTTCATTTCTGGTGACTGCACTAGTAGGCTCCATCAGAAAGGAATCGGTAATCAGCACTGATATCAGGTAATAGCCCAGAACGATTGAAATGCAATCCATGATGGGCAACAGGTAATTTCTATATTTGGCAACACTGTCTATATTCACAAAACTCAAATCCGTTATATTGTTTATATTAGTTAATAATATATGTAAAATCTTTAATATATAACTTTCTTACCTGATGCATTGGTCATGCCATCATTTTTGTGAAACCGGAATTTTTCTTATGATGACTGCCGGGGTATGGGTGATTGAATCAAGGTCTTCAATCGTCACCTCGTCTATTTCGGAACCCAGAACCTCTTTGACGCTGTGTATTGTTTTCATTTCGGTTGAAAGAGATTTCTGGTAATCCTCGGCAATGTTTGCAATCTCAAGGCCCGTCTCGACGTCCATGCTTTCGCTGCAGCCCAATGGTGTTGACCCCATGTTTTCGGACAGCTGGCCTTTCAGATACCCGAAAAAACCGTTGTCGGCATCGATTCCTTCGATTGCTATCGGAAGGCCTGTGAAGTATTTCCCGTTTCTCATGTAGGTGGCATCGGTGTCGATGATCATGACGCAGACGTCCTTTCCGATTTCATCCCTGATTTCGCATGCGACCCTTTCGGGATTTTCGGGAAGGAGCGAAACGAAGGTTCCGGGAGCATTGCTCAAGTCGATTCCCGCTTCTGAAGCCGGCTTGAGGGCATGCTTGAGGCCATAGAGCTGAAGCACAACTTCCTTGTGGGCTTCGGTTTCTTTCGGAAGCTTTCTCAGGTTCTTGATGGTTCTTTTCTTGATTCCCAGGGCAGGGCCCAGTACGTAGCCCCACAGATACTTGCTCCACACGACGGTGAGAAACTTTGCAGTCAATGACGGGCTGTACTTGGCCTCATCGACCAGACGGTTCTGTGAAACCGAAATCGGAGTTTCAGCTATGACTAGATAGTCTCCATCCTTCATAAGTTCCCTTGCAGGCTCGATTATGCAATCCAAATTGTCGTTTGGTTTGATATAACCCGTTTCGATGGGAATCACTATGTAGTCTCCATTCACCACATGCTTTATATTTTCAAGTTCTGGAATCTGCATAAAAATCTTTATTAAAAATCGATATTAAAATATAATATGGTAAAGTTTTAAATAATTATCTATTGAACGAGGTATAAATATGGAAAGAAAGTTTATCACATATTTCGAAGAGCAGGGAAATGACTATACGGATGACCTTATTAAAGCGGTCAAAGACAAGTTGGAATCCTCTAAGGGTATAAAAACTATTCTGATTGCATCAGCAACCGGCGAGTCCGCATTGAAACTGTATGATGCTTTGGAGGATAATGATGTTGAGATAATCAATGTGACTCATCACATGGGATTCAAGCAGGACAACGTTGCTGACATCTCAGATGAAATGGTTAAAAAGCTTGAAAAGGTCGGAATCAATACATACATCGGAGCACATGCCTTCAGCGGTGCTGCAAGAGGTGTGACAAACAAATACGGAGGTTTTTCACCGTTGGACGTTGTTGCAGACACATTGAGGATGTTTTCCCACGGCATAAAGGTTTCAGCTGAAATTTCAATAATGGCTGCGGATGCGGGATTGGTTCCTGTCGGCGAAAAGATCATCGCTATCGGCGGAAGGGGCCATGGAATTGACAGTGCAGTTATTTTAACTCCGGTAAATGCCAAGAATTTATTTGATTTGAAATTTCATGAGATTATTGCAATGCCGAAAGATTAAACAATTTTCCTAATTTTTGGAAAATTTTTCATATTTATATAATCAATGAGTTGCATTTAAATATTAGTAAAAATAGAAATATTTAACAATTATTTTAAATAGCAGAGTATGTGGGGTTAAGTTGTGAAATTTATAGATGATGAAGAATGGAAGAAAATACACCTGACAATATCTCTTCTGACATCGATGAAGAGCTTATAGGCATAATGCAAGGTGTTAAAACTAATATTTTCGTTGTTGGTGCTGGAGGAGCAGGAAACAACACTATTTCAAGATTAAATGAAATGGGCATTGAAGGAGCAACTACAATTGCAGTAAATACTGATGCTCAAGATTTATTTTACAGCCAATCAGCCAAAAAAATCCTTTTAGGCAGACAAACCTCAAAAGGATTGGGTGCAGGTGGAGAACCATCTAATGAACTGGAAGGCGCAGACATGGTATTTGTCACCTGCGGTCTTGGTGGAGGAACCGGTACTGGTTCAGCACCTATCATCGCAAAGATCGCCAAGAAACTGGGCGCATTGACTGTTGCCGTAGCCACTTTGCCGTTTTCTGCTGAAGGTATCAAAAGAAGGGAAAATGCAGAGCAAGGTTTAGAAAAACTTCAGGAATCCGCTGACACTGTAATTATTATTCCTAATGACAAGTTATTGGAAGTTGCACCAAACCTGCCTTTGAACAAGGCATTCATGGTGTCCGATGAGATATTGGGAAGGGCAGTCAAGGGAATCACTGAACTGATTACCAAGAAGGGTCTTGTAAGCCTGGACTTCGCCGACATCAGAAGCATCATGAGCGGTTCAGGAATGGCCATGATTGGTATGGGCGAATCCGATTCCGGCGACAGAGCTTTGGAATCCGTGCATGAAGCATTGAGCAGCCCATTATTGGACATTGACATTTCCAATGCTACCGGCGCTTTGGTCAACATATCAGGCAGTTCTGATTTGACCTTGCATGAGGCTGAAAAAATCGTTCAGGTTGTTGCCGACAAACTGGATCCTGAGGCAAATATCATTTGGGGTACTCAAATCGATGAAAGTCTCCAAAATACCGTCAGGACCACTGTGGTCGTTTCAGGCATCAAGTCAAGCTATGGTGCCAAGGATGCTCCGGATGTCGAGTATGATGATGAGGAATCTGAATCAGACGCATCCAATGACCAATTAGACGATTTTATTGATGGAATTTTCTAATTCTATCCCTTTTATTTTTTATAAAAATACAAACATTTATTAATGTTTAAATTATAAATTATTTATTACTATTATTTTATGATTATCAATTTTTTAATTTGGGTATTCAAATGAATGTACAAGAAAGTTTTAATAAGTTTATGAAAGATGCAAAAAGGGTATTAAAAGTATCAAGAAAGCCTGATAGGACAGAATATTTCGAATTGGCTAAGATTTCAGCTCTTGGGGTTGTTGTCGTTGGCGGTATCGGATATATTATCGTCTGTTTAGGTTACTTGATTGGTTTATAAACCAATCCTTTTATTTTTTTGATCCATTTAATTTTTTTTGTTGCATAATTTTTTCTCAAAAAACATTGTTTTTTTGAAAACTTTTAAATACTATTAGTTATCATAGATATTACTATTATAGAAATCTATTTTTTCAGACATTTTTTCTGGAAAATTGGCTTTTATAATATTTTTAACTTAATGTATGATTTTATTAACAAGTAAAAATTTAAAAAAATAGGTGAATTTTTCATGGAAGATACTAACAGTTCCATATATGCTCTTAAGACCTCAGCGGGTCAGGAAAGAAATGTTGCAAGACTTCTAGCTCGTAAAGCTAGAACCATTGATGGCATTGGCATTTCATCAATTCTTGTCCCGGAATCTTTGAAGGGATATATTTTGGTTGAATCCTCAACAAAGATAGATCTCAGGAACCCTGATTTGAAAGTACAGCATTTGAGAGGGGTTGTGGAAGGTAGTGTTGGCATTACCTTTGAAGAAGTGAAAAGATTCCTGAAGCCAGAACCTATTATTTCCTCAATTCAAAAGGGAAGTATTGTCGAGCTTATTTCTGGTCCATTCAAAGGCGAAAGAGCAAAGGTGGTTCGTATTGATGAATCACGTGAAGAAGTCGTTCTTGAGTTAATAGAAGCGGCAGTACCTATTCCGGTTACTGTTAAAGCTGATCAAATTAGAATA
>CACWUH010000066.1 GCA_902764015.1 uncultured Methanobrevibacter sp.
TATTAAGTTTTACTAAAAATTGATAACTGCTAATTAGTAGCCAATACAAAAACTGAAAAATAATATTTAAAAATATACTCAAAACTATAAATCACATTAAAACATTAAAAGGATTTAAAAACAAATTTTTTAATTAACATATACTATCATTTCTTTTCCAAATTTTTAACTACCTCCTCACCTGTTTCAGTCAATCGGTACAGTCTACCCTTTCTAACCTCGGGATTAATACATTCAACCAGCTCATGCTCTTTCAATTCCCCAAGAACTTTTGAAATATGATTTGTTCTAATCCCCGAATCCCTTGCAATGACACTTGGTATTTTAGGACTTTCCTCCAAAGATTTGATTACCTTTGTCCTGTACTTTGAGATATTAACATAGCTGATTTCCGTTAACATTTCATCAGTCAAATCCATTTTATCACACTCATTAATATTATCAACTTCTTACAAAATAAATTGTATCCTCATCATAGCTACTTAGCGCATCATATGCTGCCTGAGTCATAAAGCGGAATTTACCGAAGACTCCATATTCAACACCCATATATACCGGCCCCGTTGATTTAGCCAAATACATTTGAATGCTTCCTGAATGTTTTAATGGTATCACAGAATATGGATCAAGTGATTCCGTATCCCATGAACTTCCGTTATACTCCTTAATTGCCATGACAGAGCTTGTGCAAATAGCTACACGATAACCTTTGCTAACACCGGTCGGCAATGTTGTTGTGGTTTGTATTTTGTCCACCGGCAGTTTCCATCCTGCTTCCTCATCACTGCCTTGACCTGTATCGCCTTTAGGTCCGGTATCTCCTTTACTGCCTGTTGCACCCGTGTCTCCTTTTGCTCCAGTATCACCTTTAACGCCCCGTTCACCAGTATCACCAGTTGCACCTTTAAGACTATCTAATTGTTCCGGCGTAAAGTCTGAATATTCAAATGCCTTACCAGTTGCACCGGTATCTCCCTTAGCACCGGTGTCACCTTTTAGTTCATCGAATGAAATAACCACATTACCGTCCTGTGAAATAATTACTATTTCACCACGTTCATGATCAACATTAACGGTTGGTGAAAATCCACTAGCTCCAGTATCGCCGGTATCGCCCTTTTCTCCTTTTATGTTTCCTACGTTTTCCCAGGCATCACCGTTCCAGACATAAAGACTGCCATTTACCAAATAGCTGTCTCCATCATTACCGGTCGGATGTGCCTCAATCAGTTCCTCGTAAGAATCATACGAACCTTTAATAGCAAGACCAGCGCCAGCAGCTCCGGTGTCGCCAGTCGGGCCGGCCGGTCCAGTATCTCCACGAGGTCCTGTGTCTCCAGTATCTCCCTTAACTCCGGTGTCTCCTTTTTGCCCAGTTGCTCCAGTCTCGCCTTTGTCTCCTTTACTGCCTTTCGCACCAGTATCGCCCTTATCTCCTTTCTCACCTTTTTCACCAGTATTTCCTTTTATTGAACCTGCACTCACCCATTTGCCCTCATCAACGTTCCAGTAGTATAATTCGCCGTCTATAATGTAGGCATCAGTGCCGCTGCCGGTCGGATGGTCAGCTATCAAATCAGCATAGCTGTCATAGCTGCCTTTAATCACCGTTCCAAGACCTGTATCACCTTTAGGCCCGGTATCGCCCATTACATGACCTATCTCTATCCATTCCGTTTCACTCATTTTAATCACTGCTCCACGGTTCAATGTTAGCTTCCCTAAATCTTATTTTTCCGCCGTAATCGTAAATCATGAATGCTGGAAAGACCGTTTCCATATTGGCTATTGCTGATGGAAGTGAAGAGGATTCATAACTGTAATAGGTTGTTGATTCGTAATAGTTTTTGATTGTTGCCTTCACATAAGACCCATCGTACCATAAATCAAATTTGAAAGCGCCGTTGATTGTCAATTGTCCGGCAGTTGTATTTATGGTATTGACTGCATGATCGGTTCCTGAATATTGCAGTCCCTTTTTGCCGGGATATGCTCCAAGTTCCAGAATCCTGCTGTCACGCCAATGATTCAAATTTTTGGAATTCAAAAGGCAGATTCCACTTGCCCATCCGCTTGATGATGAATACATCGGACTTACAATAGCCTGGAAGTGAATTCCTGTATCTGACAGGTCAATGCCGTCAATAAGACTTGTTGGTATCATATATGCTGATTGTGGAGCGCCGTATGTTTTTGAAACCTCAACAGCATTGACATAGTCATAATCGCCATTCAATTCATCCACCACATTAACGCTGACATTGGCTGATGAGGGATATTTGACAAGAGCGTATGCATCTGATTTCACTTCGTAATCATCCCTGTATTTGAACGGCAACACTTCCATTTCCGCCGATGCCCCTAAAAAATCATTGACAACTCCCTTAACCGCCAATATGTCACCAGCATTTTCTGGAACATATGGGCAACTTGCATTGCCGTTGCTGAATAGTCCTGTAAGATGTATTTCATCCTCGCCGTTGACACTGATGAAGAAATCTGCAACGCTGCCGTCAGGCAGGTCATTGCCGTCATCTGACCTTTGATTGATATCAAAATCAATCGGATTTCCTACGGTTGCATAATCCTCATAGGAACATCCGGAATTGCTGTTTGTCGGATGTATTAAAAACCAGACTCTTCTGGCCAATGTGAATATGTCATCATCACTGTAGTATACAATCCCATGTTCTGTTAACAATTCCCTTAATGAATCCCTTAAGGATGCTAATCTTGTGTTTTCACTTATCACATCGCTTGCAATTGACATTACATTACCCTCCTTTTTTTATAATATGTTTAATCTGCATGGTGATGAGAGATACAATCTTGGAAGATATGAAAGCCTTCCGAGGTTATTTCCGCAACTTACATATCCGAATTTCAAATCGGCACTGTCGTATCCTGACGGCATTTGAGACTGATTGATCCACTCATTCCATAAAAATTCATTTCCTTTGTACCAGTACAGTTCAAAGCTATCATCCTTATGAATTATCTGCAATCTGAATTTCTGATTTGGCGAATCATAGCTTCCGTAATCGGCTTTTGTTATTGTTGGGGTTGTGCTGTTATTGAATACTGCATATGCCGGACGATAAGTTCCTGAATCCAGTGTAATTCCGATGTAAAATCCTGTCATTGGAGAGCCTGCAGTTGGAAGGCCATAGCTGAAACCCACTCCCGAAAATCCGCCGCTGTTAAAGTTTTCCATGCTTCTACCATAGACCACCAAATCAAAATTATCATTTGGACTGATATTTCCCGTATTGAATAATCCCCATGCGGTGGACGGGCCGCTTGAAGCTTTTGACAATGACTGGAGATACCAGTAATCCGTATCCGCATATGGTGTAGGATATGAAGTATTCCATCCCAGATAATCACATCCTGTAACTTTAACGCAAGCTCCCAATTGATTATCTGTATGTGTTGAGCTTCTCTCAATTATCCATGCCGGAGGATTATTGATTTTTCCAACCAAACTTTTAATTGAATCATCTGAAGAATAGCTGGTGTTTAAATCATCCAATTCATTTCTAACCAATAGCCTTAAATTATTTAGCCTTGTGTTGAATTCCTGTTCGTTTGCTAAAATTTGTGAAAGGTCAGGGGGAGTGAAGGTCATCTCAATCAGCTCCCAAGCAATGTTAAGTTGGCTTCTTGTGCAGCGGTTATTGTTCCTATCTGATTGGTGATGCTTTCAATGGCGGTGGCTATTGCACTGTTTGTGACTGCATTTGCTGTGTCTGCTGTATCCAATGTTGAGACAAGATTGACAGGGCCTGCCGGGCCGGTATCGCCTTTAGGTCCTTTCAATGATGATAATGCTATAGTGTAACTGTAATCCTGATCGCCCAGATATATTATCCCATGTGCTGAGTCAAGCCTAATAAATGCCGAGCCGCCACTGGCTCCTGTGTCTCCCTTAATATTTCCTACGTTTACCCATGACATTTTATTATCACCCGATGATTGTTTTATAAAAAAAGGAAGCACCCACCATTTATGGTCAGCACTTCCTTTGGGGAATTTATGGAATCGGCCTTATTGGAAAACGTAAAGTTCTCCGTCAACAAGATATGCATCGCCGGTTGTACCGGTCGGATGTTCTGCAATCAAATCAGCATAGCTTGCATAAGACCCTTTGATAATTGTGCTGTATCCCTGAGGACCCATCTCTCCGGTATCCCCGGTATCGCCTTTATCACCTTTATCACCGGTGTCTCCCTTGTCACCTTTATCTCCCTTATCGCCAGTGTTTCCAGTATCACCTTTTGCTCCGGTATCTCCGGTTGCTCCGGTATCACCTTTTTCACCGGTTACACCTTGTGGACCCTGGTCTCCGGTTTCTCCCTTTTCACCGGTTTGGCCTGTAGCGCCGGTTGCTCCGGTATCGCCTTTAGCACCAGTGTCACCTTTAAGACCTGTTGCACCTGACATGTCAGTTACGAAACTGAATTCACTGGCACCTTTCAGGTATAATTTTGCGTTGTCCGGATCTTCAACATCTGACTGGATGGCTACAAACATTCCCTCAGGAACATTAGCGGCATCCGCTTCCATGGCTGCAACGGATGCGTAAGTTTTGTAAATGCTGAACGGATCTCCAGTGTCCCCAGTTGCGCCTGTAGCACCGGTATCACCAGTAGCTCCCTTGTCTCCGGTATCACCTTTTGCTCCGGTTTCACCGGTTGCACCAGTGTCTCCTTTAGCACCAGTTTCACCGGTCGCACCTGTAGCACCTACATCTCCGGTATCACCTTTTTCACCTTTATCTCCTTTTTCACCGGTTAATCCTGCTAACTGTTCCGGTGTGAAGTCTGAGTATTCGAATGCCTTACCGGTATCACCTTTTTCACCTTTTTCACCAGTATCACCTTTTGGTCCTTTGATTGTACCAACACTTGTCCATGCCATTATTAAACACCTCTATTTTATTTTAATTTATTTTTTTAATCGTTATGCCAAACGAATAGTTCTCCGTCAACTAGGAAGGCATCCCCTTCATTAGCCGTTGGATGTGCTGCTATCAGTTCTTCGAAAGTATCGTAAGACCCGAGAATTACAGTCGCAGCTCCCGTATCCCCGGTGTCTCCTTTCTCTCCTTTGCCTCCAAGACTTACCTGGAAACAATTGACATAATTGTATTCATTTGAATCACGAACAGGATGAAATGCCAGAAACTCTCCAGCATTATCAACAATAGCTCCGGCAGGCGTGAGTTTGATTCTGTCCCCTGCCTTAACATTAACGAGGTCTGAAGCCAGTTTTAATCTGTAGAGTCCTCCCAGGAGAAGTACACTTCCTTTTCTCTCACCGTTTGTCATTACAACCGGTTCATTGACGAGGACGCCGACAGGAACTTCTGTTCCTGTGTATTTTCTCAGGGATTCCTTTCCTATTGCGGATTTGTCTGAAATACAAAGTATATCGTCAACTACGCACTTATTGGAATATTCATATCCAAGACTACTACCAGATGTTGTTATTACATTATCGACTAATGTTTTAACACCATCATCCAATAAGAAGGTAGTAATCTCCTTTCTTTCCTCCAATAAAACAATTGTATCGCTCACATTATCACATCGAATATATGGTTTCCTTTAACGGTCGGATTGCATTTGATATTAAATCCGCTACCGCTTGCCAGATTGCAGAAATACAAATCTTCCGACAATACTGAATCATCACTGTATGTAACGAACTTGAAATATGGATATTGAAGCTTAGTGAATACTTCAACTTTGATTAAAGCAATTCCGAGGCCACCTCCTTTGACTTCGATTGGTCTTGGAACTTCATGGATCATGGTCTGGCCTGTAATGCAGTTGTCATCATCAAAGTTTTTTCCGAATGTGAAGATTATTGTCTGATCTGATTTTGTTCTCTTGCGATAATACCAACCAAGAGCAATATCTGATTCACATTCCAATAGCTTGATTAATGCATCTTTTGGAAGCTGGATGTCTGAGTCCACCATCAATACGTAATCATAGTTTCCGTTAATAGCATTTTTAGCTATTTGATTTCTTGCTTTGGCGCAGTCATAGCCTGAAACATAATCAAAGTACAACTCATAACCTTCAGGCCTTGTCAGGCCGTATATGCTTTTGAAGCATTCCGGTTTGATGGTCTCAAAGGTCGGAACCGCAATCAATATTTTCATTCTTCACTCTCCAGTTTTTCGATTCTGTCTTCCAATTCATCCAAATTTATCTGATCTTCTTTTTGACATCTATATTCATACAAGTCGATTATGGCAACAATGATGATGGCTAATGTAAATGGCAATAGTCCCTCGATTAAAGCATACTTTGTTGCATTGGTCATGATAATGTTGATAGCTACAGCCGTTAAAACAGCACTTGAAATTGTTTTGGTAAAGTTGCAGATAACAATTCTCTTTTTTATTGTGTTCATGATAACAATATCCTCCAGAGAAGCTTATTGTTTTTCAGGAAAACCCAAAACTCTTTTAGCCTGTTTTTTAGCGTGATCAACATCTCCTTGGCCTCTAATTCTACTTGCGTAATGGCTGGCTACGCCCAACACTATCATAAGGATGCAGTAAGGAATTGTATTTTCAGTAATTCCCAAAGATTCTGAGTATAGCATGATGACTGGAATGACGGTGACTAGAAATGAAGTCAATATGTCAATGTCCTTTCTGTTTCGCTCCAACCATTCATAAATCATTAGCCCTCACCTCTTCAAAGCTTCTGTTTGTATGGCTGATGATAATGCCGTCAACGCAAATCTTTTCTTCTGAGTTGTAAACCTCCTCAGCGTTTTCCTCAATGTTTATCCAGGATTCGTATTCCTCTAAAGTTTCAAAGTATTTGATGTATTTCATTGTGCCTCCCAAGTAATTGAATAGTATAGAATTCCATTTTCGATTTTAAACTTTATAATGGGTTTGATGGCATAAGGATAACCTGAATCAACGTATTTGGTGCCGTTCCAGTAGAACCAGTGACCTGTTGACTGGTCAATGTACGGGCCTTTGTTTTCCAGTGTTCCTACAAGTTTCCTTATTGTCATGATTAAAACCTCTATTATATATTTTATTATATAATTTATTATATATTTTATTATTTCTTTTATATAAAATATACCTTTTCATCCTCACTGCAGCCTTCCCATTCCATATACAACTTGTTGTCTTCCCACACAAATCTTACATCATTGACAATGGCAACGTCTGGAAGTTCGCAATATGTAATGCCGTCTGCATCCTTGACATAATTGGCCTGTGCCATGATATTGGCCTCTGTCGGCACGATCATATTGACGACGTGAGTTATCTCATCCTGTTCGAAACTGCAGTCAGCAAGATCAATGCAGTTCTGGGATTCGGGATACATTTCAATTTCTGACATCTGCCGATAGACTCTGATGTATTCCACATCCTCATTTTCCGTTAAGTTAACGATTGATAACAGTCTTAGGTCATGGCCTTCAGCGGGATTGCACTCACCATCCTTGTCAATGTAGATTCTGGTGTTTGGAAGAATTTCCTTTGGTGCCGGCCTTTTCAGTTTCAGCCTGAAAACATCACCAAGAACAGCAACGGTGACAAGTATTAATCCGGATGTTTTTACCTGAACCTTGCCTAAAAGATATCCGAAAGCCAAATCCCCCTCCTTGGCTTTTCTGACTATCGTATGCTGCATTGTTGAGGATTCATCAAGCGTTACCATTTCACCGACTGCACATCTGTTGGCTGAAATCCATGCCGTATGTTCGTCATTGACATAGGTCCTTTCGCCTTCATCCAGAAGGCAGGCAACAACATCCATTTTCTCTGTGTGTTCAAGGCCTGTCGGATGTCCACGGCCATGAGCGACTGTTTCATCATAGTCGATTATCATTAGAACACCCAATCCCAATCTCTGTTGATTATTTTATCCGGAATGTGAAGTCCCGTATCTTCCATTGTCTCGTCATTGGCATCCCACAGTAACGTGCCGCCTTTGTAGGCCTTTGGATATTCGTGACTTCCCTTGTATAATCTGATTCCAGTTTTTGATTTCTTTTTCGTTACTGTTATCTGTGGAATTGCATTAGCCGCCAGTATCGGTGATGGAAATATTAAAAGCCACTTCAGGTCAACGTAGTTGTATTCCTCGAATTCATCTGTCAAAAACCATTGGGGTGCAATTTCCACTTCGTGGTAGCTATTGTCATAGATTTTGGTCGGATTGTTTCTGTCAAATCCTTCCAGATAATCTGAGTCACTGCTGAAACCTTTTGATATTCTTCCATGGAAATGGTATTGCTTATAATTGCCTTGACTATCCACATCACAAGCATAGGCATCATTTGAATTGACCTGCACTAAAGTTTCCGTACCTTTAAACATCAGGTAGGATTTCTGGCCGTCCCAGTTGAGTGATGTGACTTTTCTGTCAATCTGATAAGTTGTGAGATTATAGTCCATCTGCATCATGCTTGTTCCGGCTGTTGATCCATGATATGTGGCATTGTCATTGGTGGTGACGCAGCCGCCGATTCTTTTGAATCTTGCTACAGTGACACGATTGTTTGATAAACTGCTTCCTGAAGCTATTTTGGTAAATAATGATGTTGGAGAACTTCCATCGATGCTTGGAACGTATCTTGCCCTTAGGAATTTTCCGCCATCTGTTGAGTCATTGTTGATGCTTAATCCTGAGTAGCTCATGAAAAAGTCTGAGTATGAATCATGGTTTGCATCAAACATCAGCACCTCACCGCCTGTTGTTAAAGTGCTTGAAAATACAGTTGACTTGTCATGGACTTCCAACAATAGCCTGGTTGATGCTGAGACTTTGGAAACGGGAATTCTGATGAGTATTGCTGCACTTTGAGATTCATAGCTGGGAAGGTAGAGTGCCTTGCATTCTGTTCTGTCCCATGTTTTGATCTTTAGGTTTTTCAGGTCATTTCTGAATAAAGCTGAATAGGAACTGTCATCCAGTGAATCCAAAAGGATATAATCATAGCCGGATGAATAGCTGCCGCTTCTTTGAGTGTAATTGTTAATTGTAACATTAATTTGTAATTCTTCCTGCAATGTCATATACAATAATTTATTATTTATTTTATATAAATAATATAATAAAAAAAGTAATAAAATTAAAAGGGGCAATGCAGGAATTGCAGAAAAAATAGTGAAAGGTCAAATAATATTATTTAACCGTGTATTTCTTGCCTTTTTTAAGCTTTTTCAGGACATTCTTCTTGATTGTGAATGTTGCAACGCCCTTCTTGTTGGTTTTTGCTTTGTATTTTTTACCCTTGAACTTCAAGGTGATCTTCTTTCCCTTAAGGTACTTGCCGTTGACCTTCTTAAGAGTGACCTTGATTTTGAGTTTTTTGGCGGTCTTTTTGACCTTCAGGTTTTTAGCTTTAACGATGCTTTTGACAGTGATTTTATTGGTTTTGGTAACACCACCATAGCTTGAAGTCACCTTATAGGTTCCAGGCTTGAGACTAACCCTGAATGAGGCATATCCTTTAGCGTCTGTAACTCCTGTGTAGGTCTTGCCGTTGACCTTGAATGTGACCTTTTCTCCTGCATCGGTGATGTTTCCGTCAGCAGTGTATGCCCTCACCTTAAACAATTTATTTTGTGTGTATGACTGTGTAAGGTCTTTATTTTCCATAATGCGGTCATAAACGAATATTGAGTTGATTGCATACTCGCCTGTAACCGGATTTATTGCCATTATAAGATAATAGCCAGGATTCAGGTTGATGTTCACCCTTGAAATTCCATTAGGCAATGTGGATGCAGTAAATGACTGATCACCAATAATGTATGTTACCAAAGCGTTTGAAAGCGCACGTCCATTGGAGTCCAGAAATATCGCAAAGTACTGTGAAGATGTACCGAACTGCTTTACGACATCAATACCATTGACAGTTGACATTACAGTCACCGAAACGGTGGCGTTTGCAGACAAATACTTCTGTGAGCCGGCATATGAAACGGATATGGTATGGTTTCCGACATTATAGATGGCATCAACATAGACCTTACCCTCATCGTCTGTTGTGAGATTTGTCCTGCCGTTTACTGTGATTACCTGATTTGCCAACGGATTAAGGTTGGAATCAGTCAATGTGACTTCCAATTTGGACGCATCACCATAATATTTGGTCATGTTTTTAACCTTCAGGATTACGTCAAGATGTTCAGCGACCTTAAATTTGCCACCACATACAGTGTTCCGGTACCGTTTCTGACATTGACAGTGTATGTCCTTGAGTTGATTGTGACTGTGACAGTGTCAGTCAAGCCCTCACCTGCAGCGGTTGTGAGCCTCACATTAACCGCAACCCTCTCGGAGGATATCACATCAGGTATCCTGACCACCAATCTTGTTTTCACCTGTGAGATATTGAAGTCATAGCTTGCACTTACCGGATTGTAATTGTTGTCCCCACGATACTCAGCCTTTATTGTATAAGAACCTGTGCCTAAAGGTGAGATGTACCATAATGCAGTGGCATCATCAATCTCCTTGTTTCTTGAAGTGTAATATCCCGGCATGCTGAATGACACATAACCTGTTGCGTTAGGACTCAGATAAGCGTAAATCAGAATGTTTTCATCAAGAATCGGAGTGGTGACTATCCTCAATTCACAGTCAGCCTTGAAGACCCTGATGTATGTTGAACCGGCTGAGGATATGTAGCGGGCGTCACCTCCATATGATGCAGTGATGTTGTACTCGCCGGCATCAAGACCTGTGATGTTGATTTCACCGACACCATTTTCAAGACTTAATGTCCTTGTGATCTTTCCGACAGCCACTGTGACATTTCCTGTTGCGTTTTCACTAACTGTTACTTTGACATGCAGTGCATTGCCATATATTATGTTGGAAGTTGATATTTTAACGTCAGTTCTCAAATCCTTGATGTAGAATGTATCGTTCAGTGATTTCACATTGTAGTTTCCTGATTACCTGTTTTGCCGTTTCATTTCCATCGAGAATGAATGTGACCTCACCTGTTGCATTCGGGGAGAGATGAACTGTGATGATTGCATCCTCACCTGCAATCACATTGCTTATGTCAAAACTCAAAGCGGAGTCGGCCCTGCTGACGGTGAAGCTTGAGGACTTGGCAGCTGAGCTGAAATGCTCATTTGTATAGAATGCCCTTAAAGTGTAGCTTCCCGCATTCAATGAATCTGTAGTAAATATTGCCTCACCGTCAGTGATGTTTACAACAGCAGACAATATTCCGTCAATTGTGAAGTTGACACAACCTGTGACGTTTTTATCGAATACTGCCTTAAATGTAGTGTTCTCACCATAAACCGCATCAGCAGCAGTCACATTGAAATCTATTCTTTTTACTGTGACATTGTTTGTGACTGTCTCATTCTTATATGATGCGCTAATGGAGTAGTTTCCAGGAGCCAGATTAAGATTGAAGAACGCATAACCGTTGTCGTTGGTTGTGACATTGTAGTCATTGCCGTTGAAGCTTACTGTGACTGTCCTTAAAGGAAGAGGAACGCCATTTATTTCAATCAAACGGACGGAATAATTGAAATCATTGTGCTCGTATCCCTCAACATCTCCGCTCATCATTACGAACTCATCGGCAACGCCAATGGTAGTGTTCCAGTCAGACTCCGCCCAGTAGCCGTCTCCAGGATAGTAGACATATATGTAGTTGGTTCCCTTATCAAATGCCACCGGGAAATTGGCCTCGCCGTTGCTCAGAGGCAGATGATATTTCTTGTAGTTGATGTAGACCTCAATTTCGCCTGTACAGTTTCTTGCATTGGTCTTAACATTGATGTTACCTGTCAAGGTATTTTCATCATAGTCAACCTTCACAGTAAGGCTTGAAGGGGTCTTGAGGACACTGAAGCTGCCTGTAGCGGTTGCAGGAGCGTACTTGTCATCACCCCTATATGTCAGCTTAAGATTGTACTTTCCTGCCTTGAGGTTAGGAATTGTGATTTCTGTTGTTTTGTTTTCCAGGAATATCTCATAGTCGTTTCCGTTGATGTTCAATATCGCATAACCTGAAAATCCTTCAGGAGAGATTGCAATTGAGATTGTCTGAGTCTGTCCCAATTTGATGTCGGGGGATGTGATGTTGAATGCGGTCTCATACCTTTTGACCTTTAAAACCTCAGTGACGCTTCCCGCCTTGAAGTAAAGGTTTTCCATATAGTCCACAGTAACGTTGTACTCACCTTCGGCGAAGTATCCCAAATCGATTGTTATTGCCCTTGAGGAGTAGAGATATATTATCTTGCGCTTGCCGTTGAAGGTGATTGTTGCTGTCGAATCGGATCCTTCAGGTGAGATGGAAATTGTTGCCCTTCCCTGCTGGTCGAAGTAAACCTCAGGAATTGTCAGGTTGATGGACACCATGCGCTTGCTTACTGTCACCTTTGAGGCGTAGTATGACCTGAAGTAATTCTCTGAGCCGTTATACATCACCATGACGTCATAGGTTCCCGGAGTCAAGTCGTTTATATTGAAATTCCCGTGGCCGTTTACAAGAGTGATATTGTAGGTCCTCTCGCCGATGCTTATGAAGACCGGCGCATCATCTCCCACAACCTCAATCTCGAATTTCAAATCATCCATGTATGTGATGTTTTTCTCAAATTCGACACTCATTATTGATTTCATCTTGCCCACAT
>CACWUH010000067.1 GCA_902764015.1 uncultured Methanobrevibacter sp.
ATGTTTGATGTCTGCTTTTCTTTGGGCGATATATCTCCTCTGGCCGCATGGGATGTATCCAATCTGAAAAACGCTTCATACATGTTTAATGACTGCCATACTCTGGAGGATATAGGTGCCTTTGAAAGCTGGGATGTTTCGGGCCTTTGGAACATGAAGGGCATGTTTGCAGCATGCAATTACCTCAAGGATTTGTCTTCCCTTTCGGATTGGGATGTTTCAAACGTGTGCAATATGGAATCCCTTTTTGACGGATGCGACTATCTGGATGATGTTTCGCCTCTAAAGGACTGGAATGTGGGAAATGTTAGAAAAATGGACTGCATCTTCAAGGACACCAACGTCAAGGATGTGAGATGCCTTGATGGATGGAATGTGCAAATCAGTGACAGGTCAGATATTTTCAGGGATTGCGAGATTTCAAGAAAACCGAAATGGGTCATGTGAAAATAACTTATATGATTTAAGACAAACAGTAAACTGATGAAATCTCTTGAAAAAACATTCAAATCTGTAAGCGAAAATCCTCGATATATCTTTAGGCTTACCGTTCAGGGAGTGATGGTCGGCATATTTGCCGGATTGATGGTCTGTCTCTACAGGTTTCTTCTTGCAGGTTCTGAAAGTGTTTTGAGAGGTTATTTAAACATAATCCATGGAAACGTATTTTATATCATATTGTTCTTCGCTGCCCTTGCGGCAATGGGTCTTCTGATTGATTGGCTGACCAAATGGGAAGTCGACTCTGCCGGAAGCGGAATACCTCAGGTCTATGCTGAGGTTAAGGGCCACATGGAAGCCAATTGGGCGAAAGTGCTTTTTTCCAAGATAACTGCAGGGGTCCTGACTGCACTCGGCGGTCTGTCACTGGGTCCTGAAGGCCCGTCAGTTCAGATTGGTGGTATGGCAGGAAAGGGCATTGCAAAGCTCTTCAAGGGATCAAAGACCGATGAGCTGAGGTTGATTCTTGTCGGCTCGGCGGTCGGTATTACTGCGGCATTCAATGCGCCGTTGGCAGGTGTCATATTTGTATTTGAAGAGATAAATCACGGATTCGACAAGACGCTTGTTTTCATAGCGCTTGTGTCTGCCATTGTGTCTGACTTTATCTCAAAGCTCATTTTCGGCCCGGCCACGATACTGTCATTTCCGATAAACAGCATCCCTCTTGAATCCTACTGGATTCTTATTGTTTTAGGCTTTTTCATCGGTATTCTGGGCTATGTCTACAATGTGGGGATGATAAAGTCAAGCGATATTGTCGCTAATTTGAAGATTCCTTCATGGCTTAAGTTCGTACTGGTGTTTATGGTATCCGGCGTTGTGGCATTGACAGTTCCCGAAATCAGTGACGGCGGACACTTCATGATGGATATGCTGGATTTGGCAATTCCTTCACTAGGCGTTCTTGTCTTGCTCTTGATTTTGAAGTATCTCTTTTCAATGTTTTCATTCTCATCTGGAGCTCCCGGAGGCATATTCCTGCCTATTCTGGTATTGGGTGCATATATCGGTGCGGTATTCGGAAGCGTCGTCGTTCCGACATTCGGCTGGCAGCATGACCTGATATACAGGTTTGTCATAATCTCGATGGCAGGGTTTTTCGCAGCAACCGTCCGCTCCCCCATCACTGGAATTGTCCTTCTGGCGGAGATGTCGGGCTCAACCGAATCCCTGGTGGCGATGATTATCGTGTCCCTGATAGCATATGTCGTTCCGACGCTTCTTGGCAACGAGCCGATTTACGAATCATTGTATGACAGGCTGCTTTTGAAAAAGAACCGGGAATATGTCAAAAAGCCTTCAAAGCATGTCATGTCGGAGTATGTGGTTCCCCTTGACTGCAATTACATCAACTTCAAAATCAAGGACATTCCTTTCCCTAAAAACGCCATTGTGGTGTCAGTGATAAGAAACGGCAAATACGTGATTCCGACTGAAGACTTTAGAATACAGTTTTCGGACCAGATTCAGGTCCTGACAGATTCCAATGATTATCCGTTCGTAAGGCAAGAGATAGAAGATTTGTTCGGTGATTAAATGAGTTTGATTTTTGAAAGAAAGAGCGTGCGCAAATATAGTGACGAAAAGGTTCCGGATGAAATGATAGAAAATCTGCTGAAGGCAGGCATGCAGGCCCCTTCCTCGTGCAATGCACAGCCATGGGAGTTCATAGTCGTATCAAAGCCCGAAGACAAAAAGGCAATTTCACAAATGCACAGGTTTGCAAAGCCTGCAGAAAAAGCATCACACCTTATTGTCACGATTGGAAACCTCAATGAGGCCAAGGTCATAGGCATGATCGAGCAGGACCTTGGAGCCTGCAACGAAAACATACTGCTTCAGGCAACTCATGAGGGATTGGGTGCCGTATGGCTTGGATTTCACCCTATTGAGGACCGTACATTGAAACTCAAGGAATATCTGAATATTCCTGACCACTGCATTCCATTTTCAGTAATCTGCGTCGGCTGGCCGGCACATGAAGGTGAAGTGAAGCTGAGGTATGATGAATCAAAGGTTCACTTTGATAGATATTAATGTGTGCCGATTCAATTCTTTGATTTTGATGGATTTTGTGATATGATTATATATAATATTGAACAAACCTATATTTATTAAAGAGGATTAACATGGCCAAGACAGATTTATATGATTTTGAACATCTCAACACTACTACCGAGAGTATCTACGAGTTAAGGGAATTCAACGTTTTAATCATCTTAACCGACGGTACCAACCTGACCAATTGGAGAGATGTCAAGAATCGCGAGGACGTTCTATTTATCAGCGAAGACCTATTCGGCGAGACGCTCATCGAAGGCAGATACAGGGACATGGTAAATCTCAGGGCCATTGTTACATTCGGCGTTGGAAACATTTCAAGCACGAAAGACATGTTTTCGGGATGCGAATCTCTGGTTGAGATTGCCTCCCTCAACAAATGGGACGTTTCATCGGTGACGGACACCAGCAACATGTTCGATGGATGCTACCGCCTGAGTGACATTTCCGCATTGGAGAACTGGAAAATGTCAAACGTTGTCGACATGTCCTGCATGTTCAGGGGCTGCCATTCCCTGGAGGACATTGACGCCCTGGAAAATTGGGATGTCAGCCATGTTGAGGATATGCACTATCTTTTTGCCGACTGCGCCCATCTCAAGGATATTTCCCCATTGTCCAAGTGGGATGTCGCCAATGTGAGGGATTTCGCATGCCTGTTTGAGTTCTGCACTTCACTTGAGAATGTTTCTGCCCTGAAGAATTGGAATCTGGCCAATGCATTCAACATCACGGCACTCTTTAGAAGCTGCGCAAAGCTTAAGGACATTTCCGCATTGTCCAAATGGGATTTGAGCAAGATGGAGAACAACAAAAGTCTTCTGTCGCTGTTTGCATATTGCTATTCTCTGAAAAATATTTCCGCCCTGAAGAATTGGGACGTGTCTGACATAACCAGGATTTCCGGCCTTTTTGAAGGCTGCGTTTCCCTGAAAAGTGTTTCCGACTTGAAGAAATGGGACGTTTCAAATGTCACCTCATTCGAGTATCTCTTCAAGAACTGTTCCTCTCTCACCAACATTTCCGCATTGAAGAATTGGGACATTTCAGAGGTCGAGTCCCTTAAAAGCATGTTCAAGCACTGCGAGGATCTGGAGGATGTTTCAGACCTGAAGGAGTGGGATGTAAGCAAAATCAAATCAATGGAAGGCATGTTCAAGCAATGCGATTCGCTGGTTGATGTCTCTAGTCTGTCCGAATGGGAGCTGGCTGATGATGTGATGCTGGATCATATCTTTGACGACTGCGAACTTTTGGAAAAATATCCTAAATGGTTTGAAGTGGAAATCATGACAAACAATAATTTTGACATTCAGTCCCGCCAGAGGGTCGCCGGATATCTCGACGAATCGTTTTTCAAGAATTATAATCTGAATGACTTGAGCAAGGAGATGCAGTATTTCATTGTCCGCACAACGTCAAACCAGTCTCTTTTAGCCTATTTTGTCGACAGAAGCCAGTTCAAGGATATTTCAGGCATAGCGTTTAATAAAATCACTGATGAGGGGGTCCTGTTCCAGATAGCCCTTCATGACCATAACTATGATGTCCTGCCTTCAAGGGACCGTTCAAATCCTTTGGATTTAAATTTCTTTTTTTACAACCGTGAAAAGGCTTTCCTGAAAATCGAAAATCAGACAATGCTTGTAAACATCGCCAAGGAAAGTCCGCATAAGCTGAAAAGCATAGAATATCTTAGCGAATATGTTGATAAGGAGGACATATGGGTAGACATTGCCTTGAATGCACAATCTTTTGATGTCCGCGAATTCGCATTTGGAAAACTTGGTTCCTATGCCGCTTTCAAAAGGATGGCTGAGGAGTCACCGGATGAAGAGTTTAAAAATACATCCCGTGAAATAATCGACAGTCTGTAATTGTCGAATTCATTTAGTCAAGTTTAAATAAGAATAACTATAAATTTTTACACAATAACTTAATGTTTTAAGTTAAATTATTTAGAGGTTAAAACTATGGTAAGTGTAAACGTAGAAGCTAAAAAGACCGTAGATGTGATGATTGAAAAAGCAGATGAATTGAACATCGCTGTTGCAACTTTAGATAATGGTGCTACTGTTATCGACTGTGGAGTAAATGTCGATGGAAGTTTCAAAGCAGGAGAACTTTATACTAAAGTATGTCTTGGCGGACTTGCAGATGTTGGAATTTCAATTCCTGGCGATTTGTCTGAAAAATTCGCACTTCCTTCAGTAAAGATCAAAACCGACTCACCTTCAATTTCAACTCTGGGTTCCCAAAAGGCAGGTTGGTCAGTGTCTGTAGGAGATTTCTTTGCATTGGGTTCAGGACCTGCAAGGGCAATCTCATTGAAGCCTGCAGAAACCTATGAAGAAATCGGCTATGACGACAAGGGTGCCGATTTGGCAATTCTGACTTTAGAGGCTGACGTATTGCCTGGTGATGAAGTTGCCCAATACATTGCTGATGAATGTGACGTTGACGTTAAGGATGTTTACTTGCTTGTAGCTCCTACATCTTCCCTCGTTGGATCCATCCAAATCGCAGGAAGGGTCGTTGAAAACGGAACTTACAAAATGCTGGAATTTATCAAGTTTGATGTTACCAAAGTCAAACACGCTGCAGGTATTGCACCTATTGCACCTGTTGACCCTGACGGACTCAAGGCAATGGGAAAAACCAACGATGCAGTGCTCTTCGGTGGAAGAACCTACTACTATGTCGAATCTGAAGAAGGAGACGACATTGCTGCTGTAGCTGCTCAACTGCCATCTTCCGCTGCTGACGGATACGGCAAACCGTTCTTTGATGTATTCAAGGATGCCGGATTTGACTTCTACCAAATCGACAAGGGAATGTTTGCTCCTGCAGAAGTGGTAATCAATGATTTGACTACAGGTAAAATGTACAAGGAAGGATTTGTAAATGCAGAACTGCTCAAGAAATCCTTCGGTGTGGATGAATAGTTTTATTCATCTTCATTTATTTTCTTTTTTTGTAAATTTAATTTAACAATTCTATTATTACCTTTTATCTAATTTTTTAATAAGATTAATATATAAGGACATTTAGAAATAATTATCAACTCAATATAGAGTGAATTAATTAAACAAATGGTGATAATATGGAAATTATGGAAATCATTAAGGAAGCTATTGTGTTTCCTTCAAACGACTTGGCAAAGCTTGCCATATATATCGTATTGGCAATTGTCGCAGCACTATTGGCCGCAATTGGACTTGTATTTGTAGCATTAGGTATGGCTGACAGTCCTGTTTGGACAATTATAGGCATAATCCTGTTCCTTGCCGGTTTGGTTGTAGGATTCATAATCCTTGGATATCAGATAAGCATCATAAAGACGGGAATCGAGCATACTGAATCTGCTCCGGAATTCGACTGGAGAGGAAACCTCATAACAGGCATCAAATATTTTGTTGTAAACATTGTCTACTTGATAATACCTGCAATAGTTGTCCTGATTGTTGCATGGGCTACAAACCTCTTCGGACTTGCTTACGACATGTTCTACAAAATGGCTATGGCATCAATGGCTGCTCCGGCAAATACTACCGTTGTAATCAATGATGTTGTTCCTCAGTCTCAGATTATCCAGCTCGGAACCGCAATGATCATTACCGGAATCGTTGCATTCGTTCTGTTTGTAATCTTTGGAATCATCCTGACCATGGCCCAGTCAAGGCTTGCAAAAACAGACGGCCTTGGAGACGCATTGAACATTCCTGAAGCATTCAGGGACATCGGAAGGATAGGCTATGGAAAGGTCATTGCAGTTGTAATTCTGATATTTGTGATAATTGGAGTAATCAATGCAATCTTAAACGGATTGAACAGTTTTGTAAATGGACTGGGTATTCTTTCCATTATAGTCACTCCGTACCTGACATTCTTTTCTGCAAGGGCAACAGGATTGCTGTATTCAGATATTGCTTAAGGAAATCTATTCATTTCCTTAAATTTTTTTCTTTTTTTTCATTTCAAAATTTTTTTCAAAAAACTTTTTATTGAATGAAAATTATATTTAATATTATCATGAGTGTGTAACTTGTCTAGGCTTCTTTTAGTCAGGGATGAACTGCACAAAATGAGATGATACTTTGAGATGCTCTTAATGGTGCATTTAATAGTAGAATAATCTTTAAACGGCAATGATAAGGTATGATTAAACTTCTTGAATTAAAAGAGATATAATTAATACAATATAATTGCCTTAACCTTCTAGATGAGGGGGATAGCGCGGTAATCCTATGCTCATTGAGCATATAGCCCGTGAAGCAAAAATCCTCAATTTCTAAAAAGTTGAGGTAATCCAATGGAGATGTATATTATGGCTGAATTAAAAGGCACCCAAACTGAAAAGAATTTAGAATTTGCATTCGCTGGTGAGTCCCAGGCTCACACCAAATACCAATACTTTGCTGCTAAAGCAAAAGAAGAAGGATACGTTCAAATCCACGATATTTTCATGGAAACTTCCAAAAACGAAAGGGAACACGCTAAAATCTGGTTCAAATTATTACACGATGAAGAGATTCCAGACACAGTAGCAAACCTCAACGCAGCAGCAGACGGTGAAAACGAAGAATGGACTCAAATGTACAAGGAATTCGCAGAAACCGCAAAAGAAGAAGGTTTCCCAATGATCGCTTTCCTCTTTGAAAAAGTGGGCGCTATCGAAAAGGAACACGAAGAAAGATACAGAACCTTACTTGCAAATGTTGAAAACGATGCTGTATTCAACAAGGAAGCTGACATTGAATGGAAATGTGAAAACTGTGGATTTGTATTCTCAGGTCCTAACGCTCCTGAAAAATGTCCTGTATGCGGACTTCCTAAAGCACACTTCGAAGAAAGAGCTACCAACTTCAAATAAGTTCTTTTAACTTTTTTTCTTTTTTTTAAGTTACCGGATAGTCACATTAACTTTATATATGATTATTTTCAATGATAATTTGAGGTTTGATATTATGACCGATTTAAAAGGAACAAAAACTGAAGAAAACTTGAAAGCAGCACTTGCTGGCGAATCCCAAGCACGCGTAAAATATGAATTCTACGCATCCCAAGCTAAAAAGGACGGTTATGTGGAAATCAAGGAGATTTTCCAGGAATCATCCGACAATGAAAAGGAACATGCAAAAATCTGGTTCAAATTGCTCAACGGCGGAGGAGTGCCTGACACTGAAACCAACCTAGCAGATGCAGCAGCAGGCGAACATGAAGAATGGACTTCAATGTACAAAGAATTCGCCGAAACCGCTCGCGAAGAAGGCTTTGATGACATTGCAGACCTGTTCGACGCAGCAGGCGCTACCGAAAAGGCACACGAAGACAGGTACAATGCATTATCCGACAAGATCAAAGCGGGCAAAGTGTTTACAAAAGATGAAGAAATCGCATGGAAATGCAACAACTGTGGATACATCCATTATGGAAAGGACGCACCTGAAGTCTGTCCGTTATGCGATCACCCACAGGCACACTTCAGAAAACAGGATACTAGCTACATCTAGGTCCTTTTTTTCTATTTTTTCTTTTTTTTAGTTAACTATATATTTAATAACAATCTAATAACTATCTTAAAAGTGATATTATGATAGAAAATAATATTTGTCTTTTAACAGATAGTTACAAGGTGACACACCACTATTTCTATCCTAAAGGCACTGAAAAGATTTATTCATACCTTGAAAGTAGGGTGGGTGCCGAATTCAACAAGACTATCTTTTATGGACTCCAATATATAATCAAAAAGTATCTGGAAGGCGCTGTCGTAACCCAGGAAAAGATTGATGAGGCCGACAGCCTGATTGCTTCACACATCGGCGAAGGCATATTCAACAGGCAGGGCTGGGAATATATCCTAGACGAGCATGGTGGCCGTCTGCCGATTGAAATAATGGCGGTTGCTGAAGGAACTCCCGTTGAGGTGGGAAACGCCCTGATGACAATAGAGAATACTGATAATGAGTCATATTGGCTTCCCAACTACCTTGAACCGCTATTGCTGCAGGTATGGTATCCTTCAACCGTTGCAACACTCTCAGCCGAGGTAAGAAAGCTGTGCAATTTCTATCTTGAAGTGACCGGCTCTGAAAAGGACAATCTGGACTTCATGCTCCATGATTTCGGATATAGGGGAGCAACTTCCACTGAATCCGCAATGCTTTCGGGATCAGCCCATCTTTTAAGCTTTTCCGGAACGGATACAATTGCTGCATTGACAATACCTGGAAACTACTACAATGACTCAAATCTATATGGATTTTCAGTTCAGGCTACAGAGCACAGCGTCATGACTTCCCTCGGACCTGAAGGTGAGATTTCACAGATTCTCAATGTCATCGACAATGCAAAGGACGGCGTTTTGTCAATGGTGATTGATTCATACAACTACAAATCTTTCCTCACCCAAGCCGGCAGTCCCGGAACCGAGCTGAATGATGCCATTCTGGGATTTTTAGACACTGAGGGAAACAAGGTCGTGTTCAGGCCCGACAGCGGAGAGCCAGTCTCGACTACAATTGACTGTCTGAATCTGCTT
>CACWUH010000068.1 GCA_902764015.1 uncultured Methanobrevibacter sp.
GGCCTTCCGATAATATCATTCGGCAAGCCAAGACAAAGGGCATGCCTTGATTCGAACTGCGGAAAGGAATCCACCAAACCATACGAGCCTAAGGAAGTCGGAGAGTGTCCTCAGTGTGGAAAAAAATTATTGAAGCGCTCAGGAAGGTTCGGTGAATTTGTAGGCTGCAGCGGATTTCCGAAATGTCGCTTCACATGTTCGGTTGAAGAGCTCGAAGAAAAACTGAAATAAAACTTACTTTTTCTAAAATCTTTTGTAATGCACAATATTTAATAATGTGAAAAAATAGAAATATAAACCAATAAAAATATTTTTCACATTGTTAAATTATTTTTATTTAGTCTAATAATTTTAATTAAAAAATTAAATAGAGGATTTTTATGAATAGAGGAACATTATTGACTGTCGGAAAGGCGATAGTCATCATAATAATTTTAATGGCAGTTGTTTTTGCCTTAAAAGCACCTGCCCATGATTTAAATGCATTTAACGATGCCGAATCAAAAGCTCTATATACTGATCCGAGCGGTCTTCCCTATTTCAGTGAAATGGATTCATACTATCATTTGAGGCTGACGGAATCATATGTAGACACCGGCATTCTTGGTGATGAAGTTATAAACGGTACGCAGATGGATATGCACAGGAACGCCCCTGATGGACGTCCATGGGATTATACGCCGGGTATAATCTATCTGACATCATATCTCTATGACCTGGCCAACCAGTACCTCGGACATTACTCCGTCAAGGAAGTGGCATTCTGGACAGGAGCGGTCATATCCACATTCGCAGTAATTCCTGCGTTCATATTTGCAAGAAGGATAACCAACGACTACGGAGCGATAGTAGCCACGGTGGTAATTGTACTTGCGCCGAACTACTTTGCGCACACATTCCCTGGATTTTTCGATACGGACATGTTCTACTACATATTCCCGCTTCTCTTCATATTCTTCTTTGTTGAGTCGATTAGAAGCGACAACTGGATTTGGAAAATCCTGTTTGCGGTGCTTTCCATAATACCGATTGGAATATTTTCAATCATGTGGTCCGGTTGGATCTTTTACGTGGCAATGATGGGACTGTTTGCAGTCGCATACCTCATTGCAACATTCATATTCAATGTGGACGAGGACAGAGACCAATATCCGAATGCCCTGCAGTGGATTATACACAACAAGGAATTCCTTTCAATCGTGGCGATTGGTGTAATCGCATTCGTGGGCCTTGCACTGTTCAAGGGTGTGGATTCCGTAATTGGAATATTCAGCCAGGTGTTCAACCTGCTTAGCCTGCAATCCGCTTCTCAAGTGGTTGGTGGATTCCCTAACGTACTTATTTCCGTTGCAGAAATGCAGATGCCAGCAATGCTCGGTGCCGGAATGACCTCAATGTTTTTAGCAAGCACTGACGGTTTCATCAACGGTATCGGAGGTATCGCAATATTCTTTGCCGGACTTATCGTATTATACATCCTTGTCTCAAGGGCATGGAAATTTAGAAACGTATGCCAAAAACCTGCAGCAACCCAGGAAAAGCCTGAAAAAAGTCTAAAAGGCAAAAAAGGCAAAAAGGCCAAAAAGGGCAAAAGGGTTTCAGCTGCAGAGAAGCTGGACAACAGCCGCAAGTTCAAGCTGTCCCTTGCCGATTTGAAATTCGGCGGAGACAACGAAATACTTTCAAACAAACGCCTGACAGTGCTTTATGCGACATTATTCCTCGTTTGGGTAGTCGTTACCGCACTTGCAGTATCCCGTGGTTCAAGGTTTATTACCACAATCGTATTGCCTTTCGGACTGATGGCAGGAGTATTTGTGGGATATGCATGGGACTATGTCAAAAACAGGCTTGACAACGACAAATGGCTTACAGTTGCAGTTCTCTTCTGCGGATTCTTAGTGGCCGTGCCTCTTGCAACAGTCAATACAACCTACGGAATCGTAGGATTTGTCATAATCGCTGCAATAGGCCTTGCATCAATATATGCGCTCAAGGACAATTCAGCAGACAAGAACCATGTTCCAATCAAGAAGTACGTGCTTTTAATAGCCATTGTGCTTGCGCTCATCACTCCGAGCATCTGCGGAGCATGGACAATCTCAAACAGTCAAGTGGTTCCGGGTACACAGGACAACATGTACAATGCCCTTACGTGGATTAACGAAACCCAACCGGACAATGTAGTAATCACATCCTGGTGGGACTTCGGTTACCTCTTCGAAGAAGTTGCCGACAGACAGGTAACATTCGACGGAGGTTCTCAGTCAGGGGACCGTGCCTTCTGGCTGGGTAAGGCGATGACGACAGACGATCTGGAGCTGTCGGCAGGAATATTCAGGATGCTGGACTCAGAAGGTAACCGCGCTGTGGATTACTTACTCAACATTACCGGTTCACCTGGCAAGTCAGTGGACATTCTGCTTGACATCCTGCCTATGACATCCGGCGATGCCCAAAAGGCATTGACATCAAAATACAACCTGACAAGCGACCAGGCAAAACAGTTAATCAAGTACACTCACCCTGAAAACCCAAGACCTGTAATATTCGTCGCATCAAGCGATATGATTGTCAAGGCAGGATGGTGGAGCTACTTCGGTTCATGGGACTTTGAAAACCAGAACTCCACAAACTACAACTACATCATGCCGTATGACACCCTCAAGGTCGAGCCGGGCAAATCCGGAAACCTTTCGATGAGGGAAGAGGGCGGTCTGACAGTCAACCTTGAGGTTAAGAGAGGTACAGCAAACAACACTACCGAAGCACATGTCGAATCAGTCTACACAGACACCGGCGAGCCTATCAAGGTCAACGACACTCCATACAACCCATACAAGGCTTCAAGGCTCATCACAGTCGAGGACGGATACCTAACCAAGAACGAGACAATCAAGGGCTGTGAAGACGGAAACTTCACACTGCTTTTATTGGGTCAGGACAACGTCTACACTCCGGTGCTCATGCAGAAAGAGCTTGAAAACTCAATGTTCACCAAACTGTTCTTCTACGGAGGAGCCGGACAGAACATATTCGAGCCAGTGCATTCGGAAAGCGGTGTGATGCTGTTTAACGTAAACTTCAACAATACGAAAGCGGGCAGTTAATTTTACTGCCTCAAACTTTTCTTTTTTTTAGACTAAATTTAACTAATTTTAAATATAATTAGACACATAAATATCACATAACTATCAAAAATGTGAGGTGTGATATTGAACAAGAAGATAACAATATTTTTGGCGCTGCTGATTCTGGCCGTAGTATCCGTTTCTATCGTAACTGCTGTAAACGACACTTCCGATTCAGTGGCTGTAAATGATGACGATTCTCAGGACACATTGTCTGAGGAGGTGGATGTGGATAAGGTGGCAGCCGATAACAAGGATGACAACGACAATAATGACGACAAGATCGCCGCCGAGGACAATGACGACGACAAGCGATCCGAAAATCCTGGTCTACTCACCATCAAGAAGGTATGGGACGACAAGGACAATGCCGACGGAAAAAGGCCTACATCAATTAAGGTCTCAGTCTCCATCAATGGAGATACGCAGGATATCGAGCTTTCTAAAGCAGAAGGATGGGCAATGTCTGTGGAAATCGATGAATCTGTAGAGGACAGTGATGTGCAAATCACCGAAGAGGCAGTCGACGGATATACCACCCAGGTTTCAGGTTCCATCAAGGAAGGTTATACAATAACAAACACCCTTGAAGACCAAGGCGGAAACGGCACAGACTCCGAAGAGCAGGAAAACTCTACAGATGTCCAGCCTAATGTCGAAAAGAAGGTCGTCAAAAAGACAACCACTACCACAACTGAAAGCGTCAAAACCCCTGTAAAAAATGAGCCTGTCAAAAAACAGGCCAAAAATGAGGAGCACAAAAAGCCAAAAGACAAACATGACACCGGTAATCCGGTACTCTTAGGCGTGCTTGCAATTTCCATTGCAGGACTTGCATACTCATTGCGCAGAAAAGAATAGATGATATTCTTTTCTCAATTACTTTTTTTTTAAATGCCCTCATTTGTTTGGATAGCGGATGTTGGGATTGTACCTCATTAAAACCGCTTTTATAATGCTTAACTGATTATAAGGTGTAAAATCACGCTTCAAATCGACTTTTTCCTATTGCACAGCAATTGTCTCATTTCGTAAAATTGCTCTTGTTTGGCAATATTTCCTTGACCATGTAAAATTGTACTCATTTTGTAAAATTGCTTTTGTAAGGTAATTTGAAAGGAAACGGATTCTTTTACTTTGTCTAAAACAAGATTTAAATACAATGAAGTTCATATATTGAAATCAATCAAATCTGAGAGGTTATTAATGCAAAGAGCTGATATTGTTTGCACTGGTTCCGGTTATTGAAAAGACAGGCGAAGTCGAAGACTATATTGAATATGTGGTCAACACATTGCTTGATTTGAAGGGGTTGACGCCTTCAATCAAGTCCCTGACTTATGGAATCGAATGGCTGATTGTTGATAAGTTTGTCGATGACGAACAGACAAGAAATGTATTATGTGATGTATTGGGTGAAAGAATGAGTCTAATTCATGAGTATGGAAGGAACAAAGAGGAAAAAGCCGAAAATAGATTGATTAGGAATCAATTAAAAGAAGGAGTAAAACCTGAATTCATTGCAAGAACTAATCATGTTCCCTTATCTAGGGTAAAACGTATTGAAAGAACTTTGAAATCAAAAAAATAGTTTTAAACTATTTTCTTCTTTTTTAATTTTTGATATTTGATGCAATGATTTCATTGAACTGCGGTAAACGCATTACTGTGGATTGAATGATATTAACTTCAATTAAATCTTATTTGGGTGATAAAATGAGTCTGATGGATGAGTATGCAAGAAACAGGGCGGAAAAAGCCGTAAACCGGTATATTGAAACTCAATTGAAAGCGGGCATGAGGCCCGAATTCATTTCAAGCATCACAAAAATACCACTTTCCAGGGTCAGGGAAATCGAAAAGACATTAAACCCTTAAAAACACGCCTTCACATTTTTTTTAAAAATCACACTTAAAACCCTATAAAGTTTTTTATACCATAAAAGACTAAAATATTAATCACTAATTTTAGGAGAAATCAGATGGGAATAGAAGACAAGATAAAGTCCATTGAGGAGGAAATCCAGAAGACCCCCTACAACAAGGCCACCTCCCACCACATAGGAAAGCTGAAGGCTAAATTATCTAAGCTCAAGGAGGAGTCCCTGCAGAGAAGCAGCGGCGGGTCAAAGGGCCAAGGATTTCACGTCAAAAAGTCAGGAGACGCCACAGTTGTTCTTGTAGGATTTCCGTCTGTTGGAAAGTCAACCCTTCTTAATAACATCACCAACGCAGAAAGTAAGGTCGGAGCCTATCAGTTCACAACCCTTGATATCGTTCCGGGGGTCATGGAGCACAAGAACGCCAAGATACAGGTTTTTGACATTCCGGGAATCATCACAGGTGCAAGCAGCGGAAAAGGCCGTGGAAAGGAGATTCTCTCTGTTGCAAGGACTGCCGATTTGATACTTGTCGTATTGGACACATTCAACCCGCAGCACCTCGACGTCATCATCAAGGAGCTGAGGGCAATCGGAATCAGGCCCAACGAGCATCCGCCGGATGTTACAGTCAAAAGGAAAAAGCTCGGTGGGGTCAAAGTCTCAAGCACATGCAAGCTCACCCATCTCGACGAGAAGACCATCAGGTCAATTTTAAACGAGTACGGCTACATAAACGCCGACGTATTGTTCAGGGACGACGTCACGATGGACCAGTTCATTGACGTTTTGGACCGCAACAAGTCATACGTTCCTATGCTTGTCCTATTGAACAAGGTGGATCTGGTCGACGACGCATACATCGAGGAGCTTAAAAAATACATCCCTGAATTCATCCCGATTTCAGCCGACAAGAACACCAACATCGACGAGTTAAAGGACCTCATATTCGACAACCTCGATTTGGTGAGAATCTATCTCAAGCCTCAGGGAAGAAAGGCCGACATGGAGGATCCTCTCGTAATCAAGAAGGGGTCAACCGTGATAGACGCCTGCGGCAAGCTGCACAGGGAATTCGTGAAGAACTTCCGTCATGCCAAGGTTTGGGGAACTTCAGTCAAATTCCCAGGCCAGAAGGTGGGACCGGACCATGTCCTTGACGATGAGGACGTGCTCAGAATCATCCTCAAGAAATAAGCCCTTTTTTTACTCAATCTCTCTTTTTTGAAATCATGAAAATACTTAAATACTTGACAAATTATATTTTTATTTAGAACTGTTTAAAAAAATTGCATGAAAATAGTTCGATATTAATAAAACATTTAATTTTAAGAAAAAATATTTAAAATCATTCAAGGGAGTACGAACAATGAGGCCATGGAAGATATCCGTCATGTTTCTTCTTCTCATTCTCACAATCGGCGCCGTTTCGGCCAGTGAGGATGCAATTGAAGACATCACGGCCACAAATAATGACGATTCAATGCAAATCGCCGACGGCGACATTGATGAGAAACAGGAAATCACACAGGAGGATACAATAGGTGATGTCAGCCATAACTACACGGAACTGGCAGAGGACATTGCTTCATCTTCCGGAACATTTGACGTAAAATATAACTACACTTTCGATGAAAACGATGAACCGAACAGCATAATATTGGCAGAAAAAAATGATTTTGTAATTAACGGAAACTATCATGCCTTTGACGGAAACAACATGACCATGGCTCTGAAGATTGTCAATTCAACCAATGTCACAATCAACAATCTTATCTTCATCAGGGGCAACGGTGATGGGACATTGCGCATCTCCAACAGTTCCGTGACTTTGAACAACGTCTCATTCATTGACAATGTGGCAATAAATTCCGCCGGAGCGTTGAATGTGGTGTACAATTCTCACATAACCGTGAACAATGCCATATTCAGGGATAATGTCGCAGGCGACAGGGGCGGATCAGACATCTATGTTGAGACGTCCCGGCTGCAGTGTTTAAACAGCGAATTCACATCAAGACATTCAACCAAATACGGTTCAATTTTCTCCACGTTCGCCGTTGCCGTCACTCTGGACAACTGCACATTCGCCAACATCTCCTCAACATACTCTCCGGCCATGTTCTGCTGGAGTGAGCAGAGCATCACATATGCGCTAATCAACAACACCCGATTCATCAATCTCACAGCAAGCGAGACTGCAGGTGCGGTTTCATTGAAGCTGGCGAGAAAGGCGATAATTGAAAACTGCATATTCGAAAATACCCGCTCGGCCAAAAATGCCGGGGCCATATTCGTCGACACGGTTGGGGAAGGCGCAGGAATCGGAAGCGTCACCATCATCAACACGACCTGCACAGACACCTACTCCTCCTTCGGAGGAGCCCTTGTCCATATAGGGGGCAACCTGACAATTGCGGATTCGACATTCACATACTGCCATGGGGATTATGACGGCGGAGCAGTCTATGTTTCATGGGCATCCGCACAAATCAAAAACACCACATTCGATTTAAATCATGTGGAAAACAGCAGGGGATATCCGTCTCTCGGCGGCGCAATATACTTCGATTATGGTGAATTGAATCTGACGGACTGCAAATTCAGGGCCAACAATGCCCTTTCGGCAAGTGCGATATGCCTTTACGATTCAAAATACCGCATCGACAATATAACATTGAACAGTAATGGCGAACATGCTGTCTTTACCTTTTTCGACACTCCGGGATGTGAAATCGGTGCTATCCATGGAACGGACAGCATCTGCGAAAATGACATCAACAACACATTCTACACCAACTGCATCATGGAGCAGGGAAAAGACTTAATCATAGTTACCAACAACATAAACGTCACAAAGCTGCCTTCCCGCTTTGACTTAAGGGACTACGGCTGGCTTACGGATGTAAGGGACCAGGGAATTATGGGTTCCTGCTGGGCATTTGGAGTGACTGCAGCATTGGAATCAGCCCTTTTGAAGGCGACCGGAATTGCATATAACCTTTCAGAAGACAACATGCAAAATCTGATGATAAAATACAGTAAATATGGTGATATGGCTTCACCTGAGGGCGGTTTCACTTCAGAAGGTGTTGCCTATGCCCTAAGCTGGCTTGGGGTATTGCCTGCGGATTTCGACACCTACGATGAGCTGGGCAAATTTTCACCGGCAATATCATCAAGTGAAAACATCCATGTTCAGGACATGATTTATGTCCCAATAGATTGGACAATTGCAGGCGGGGATCCTACCGCCAAGGAGGCCATCCTCAAATACGGTGCAGTGGCCATCACATATTTTGCCTATGCTAAAAGTACCGACGGCTCAAGGATATACTTCAATGACACGACATTTGCACAGTATGACCCTGACGGCGATAACGGCAACCATGTAGTTGCAATAGTCGGATGGGATGACAGGTATCCGAGGGAAAACTTTGCAATCGACCCTGGCCAGGACGGCGCATGGATAGTCAAAAACAGCTGGGGAAGCGATTGGGCGGATGGAGGATTCTTCTATCTGTCCTACTACGACACGACAATCGCTTCAGACAAGATCATGACTGCTCCTGTCGCATTCATCTTTGAAAATACCCTGCCTTACAACAAGAACTATCAGTATGACCTCGATGCGATATATTATTTCCTGCAGTATGATGACGACAACCCTCTCTGGGGCACTCCAATAACCTATGTGAATGATTTCGTCAGCATGGGCAACGATTTGATTGCCGCCGTTGGAACATACTTCAATCAGTCAGGAGTTGACTACACAGTTCAGATAATGGTGAACGGCGCTGAAGTCCTCACACAGAACGGAGTATCGCCATATTGCGGATATCACACAATCAAGCTGGACAAGTATATCCCAATCAAGGAGGGGGATGAGTTCAGCGTTTACATCACATCAAATGTGGTGCCTATCAATGGAAATACAAGGGTGCATTATAAAAACAACATTTCACGAACAAACTTCAACGGAACCTGGCAGGACATTGTAGGCATAGAGCCGGGCTTTCCGCAGGTTGCATGCATCAAGGCATACACCCTAGCCGATGACACCCTCATCACGCAAAAC
>CACWUH010000069.1 GCA_902764015.1 uncultured Methanobrevibacter sp.
TGCCCGTGCGCAGGGAAAGGAACTGGTTCTTATTGACACTGCCGGAAGGATGCAGACCAACACGAATCTTATGGATGAGATGAAGAAAATCAAGCGCGTCTCAAAGCCTGACCTTGTCATATTCGTCGGTGATGCCATAACCGGAAACGACGCAACTGAGCAGGCAAGGAAGTTCAACGAGGCAATCGACATCGACGGTGTAATCCTTACCAAGGCCGATGCGGACAGCAAGGGAGGAGCATCACTTTCCATAGGTTATGTAATCAAAAAGCCGATAATGTTTTTAGGCGTCGGGCAAGGCTATGATGACATCATGGAATACGACCCTCAATGGATGCTCAACCAGCTCTTTTCCGAAGACGATGAGGTCGGCGCAGAGGCATAACGGTCAATTTTCAAGTTTCAAAGGTGTGGTCTTCATTTCCCTTTGGACTTGATATTTTTTTCTATTTTTCAATGTTTGCGGCCATAAGTCCATAATTTCACCTGAAAATACCTTTTTCACTATCAATAATTTCACCTGAAAATACCTTTTTCACTATCAAAATCTGCCTATCTCATTCAAAGCAATCTTTAAATAGATACTTGAACTCTTAAAAAATCACATTTCAATCTAGGATATCTAAGCTTATTATAGCTCATTTTATCATAATTGTTCTTTTTATAGTCATTTCCATATGTTTTTAAGCTATTTTTGCCAATTTAAGTTATTCTGACTTGTTTTTACTATTAAAAAGATTTATATATGTTTAAAATATAAGTTTAACATAACATTAAATGGAGGATGAAAAAATTTCGATAAGAAATAAAGGATTGATAATATCAATCGCACTTATTCTGTTTTTCGTTATGGGCGCAGCCGCAGCGGCAAACGAAACCGACACAGGCATCGCCCAGGAAGCTGACGTTCAGGAAACCTCCCTCGAGGAGGATGTAGTCCAAGACGTCATCACTCAGGATGAAACGCAAAACAGCACACTGGAGCAAACCGACCAGTCACCGACTGTTGAGGATTCACAGAAAGTCCCGACCACCATCAAAAGCAGCGACAAGAACATCGTGAAGGGAAGCGAATTTTCCGTCAAGCTCACCGACGACAATTCCGTCCCGATTGCTGATAAGGAAGTAAAGTTCACGTTCAACAAGGTGGTGACAAAGGCCAATACCGACAGCAATGGTATCGCAAAGCTTAAAATCAACGCTAATCCGGGCGAATACACCGTCAAATACTCATTTGCTGCCGACGGGTATTCAAGCTGTGAAAATACAAGCAAGATTTTCGTCATAACCTCATCCAAGACCAAGGCAATCGGAACTGACTACAAGGCATATGTGGGATTCAATAACCTCTACACCGTGCTCTTTACAGTCGGAGGAAATCCGCTGGGCCACAAATGGGTGACATTCACAATAAACGGAAAGAAATATCCCGCAAAGACCACCCTCAAGGGTAACGCAATGATCAACATCAAGGAGGCTCCCGGAAAGTACAAGATATACTATTCCTTCGGAGGCGAAAAGAACATCAATGCGGTAACCGGAAAAAGCAAGATAACCGTCAAAAAGAAAATGCCTACAAAAATCTACAAGGCCTACACCGAGACTTATGTCCACAAGCAGAAGGGCTACTTCAAGGTCGTTGTAAAGGATGCGAGGGGAAATGTCCTTGCCAAAAAGAAGGTTGTCTTCAAGCTGAACGGCAAGAAAATCGTCAAGAAGACCAACTCCAAGGGAATTGCCACATATAAGGTAAAGCTTGGCGCCGGCAAGTACAAGCTCAAGGTATGGACCTATGAGAACTCCAAGTATTATGCGGCAAAGAGAACATACACTATCAAAGTCAGGTCACTTCCTCCTCAGGGCAACGGAATGTGGCTTTTTGGAAAGGACATGAAGTCAGTCGACTTCAACAAGCTTGAGAAAAACGGATTCAAGCATATCCTTTTGAACTTCAAGGCAATTGAACTCTACGGCAAGTCAGGTGTTGAGAAATGGATCAAGGAAGCCAGCAAGCATGGCATAAAAGTCCACATCTGGATGCAGGTGTTCTACAGCGGAGGGGAATGGCAGAACCCGGTAAGCGGAGGCAGCATCAACTACGGCCTCATCAACTCGAAGGTCAGCGAAGCCAAAAGCTATGCCAAAGTCAAGGGAGTCGCCGGTGTCCACTTCGACTATGTGAGATACCCTGGAACTGCACACAACTATGCCAATTCAGTCAATGCGGTCAACACTTTCATCAAGAAGGCCACAAGCGCAATCCATGGAGTCAACAAGAATCTGATAGTTTCTGCGGCCGTGATGCCTGAGCCTTCAGGAATGGAGTACTACTACGGACAGGACATATCCACAATGGGCAGATACCTTGACGCCATCATTCCGATGGTTTATAAGGGAAATTACCATGCCGGCGATGCCTGGATTAAGTCAGTGACCCAGACATTTGCAAAGCAGTCCAAAAAGGCCAAAATCTGGACCGGACTTCAGACATACGAGTCCGATGAGGATTTAAAGATGCTTTCAGCCAATGAGCTGAGGGGAGATGCACGCGCAGCATTCAACGGCGGAGCTGCCGGGGTCATCCTGTTCAGGTTCGGACTGTTCAATTATATCAACTTCAAGGAGATGTAGAATGAAGCGAATCATATTCATGCTGGCTGTGCTGCTTGCGCTCATATCTTTGGGTGGTGTGGCGGCCAGCGACAACGCCACCGACGTGGTGGCAGAAGACAGTGCCGATGCACTGTCTCAGGAAGTAATCGATGATGTTCCGGAAGAGGTTCTTGCACAGGATGATGGCCAGAACGATACTTTAACGGTAGATGAGGGAAATGGTGATTCCCTAAGCCAGGAAAACGCCGAGGTCCTGCAGGCCGACAAGGCATCATCCAAAATCACAGCATCCAATGTCGACGGATACCAGTCATTCGAAAGCAAGGTGTCATTCAAGCTCACCTCAAACAACAAGGCGCTTTCAAACAAGCCTGTGACAATCAAAATCAACGGCGTATACTACAATAAGGTCACAGACAGCAATGGGGTTGCATCAGTGTCAGTCAACCTCAAGAAGGGAACATACACTGCAAAATGCAAATTCAACGGTGACAACAGTACCGATGAGGCAATTGGAACCTGCAAGCTTTATGTCAAGTCTCCTATAGCGACCAAGCTGACTGTGGGCGACAAGAACATCAACTACCGACAGGGCTCAAAATGCCTGTTTTATGTAAAGCTCTCCGACAGCAAGGGAAAGGGCATCAAAAAGAAATGGATAGGATTCAAGGTCGACGGCAAGAAATACTCTGCAAAGACTGACAAGAATGGCTATGCAAAAATCTTTTTGAGCCTCAAGAAGGGAAAGCACAAAGTGAAATACTACTTCAACAAGAAATCCCCATACCTGGCTTCAAAGGGCTCATACAAAATCAAGGTAAAAGCCAAGATGCCTAAGGGAAACGGCTACTGGATCTGGCCGGCACACATGAAAAGTGTGAATCTCGCAAGCCTTGCCTCCAAAGGAACAAAACACCTTTTCCTTCACGTTGAAGCGCTTGGAAGCTACGGAAAGGGAGCTGTTGAGTCATTCATCAGAAACGCCCACAGAAACGGAATCAAAGTGCACCTGTGGATGCAGGTTGCATACGACGGCGGAAACTGGGTTTCACTGGTTGATGACAATGGAAAATTGAAGTACGGATTCATGAACAGGAAGGTTGCAGAAGCCAAATACTATGCCCAAATCGACGGTGTGGACGGGGTCCACTTCGACTACATGAGATACGGCGGAACGGCCCACAAGCACCCTAATGCAGTAAAATCCGTAAATTACTTTGTCAAGAAGGCAAGCATTAAAATCCATAAGGTCCGTCCGAACTGCATAGTCTCTGTGGCATTGATGCCGGAGCCTGACATGATGCATTACTATTACGGCCAGGACGTTCCTACACTGAGCAAATACTGCGACTGCCTGCTGCCGATGGCATACAAGGGAAGCTACGGCCAGCCAAGGTCATGGATTAAGACCGTGACAAAGACATTCGTCAAGCAGTCAAACGGGGCTCAAATCTGGACAGGCCTTCAGACCTACCATTCAGAGGAAGACACCTCTCAGCTTTCTCATGGTGTCCTTTTGAAGGATGCTAAAAAGGCAATGGCAGGTGGAGCCAAAGGTGTTGTGCTTTTCAGGATAGGAATAAGCTGCAACTTTAATTTCAATAAGGTTTAAAGGTTGATTCTTTTAAACCTCAAACATTCTTTTTTTAATTCATTTCTTTTTGAAAGGACATTCTTGATTTTGAAAATCCGACTCATGGCGAACCGCTTATTTTAAATAGGATGAGGACATAATATCATTAATGAAATCATCACTTTGCCTTAAACGTTTACACTTGAAACGTTACATTTGAAGTCTGATGATAAAAATAAAATAGAATTAGGTGATATTATGACGTATATTTCAAATGAACTTGATACATGGCTTGACAAGGATTATCTGCTTGAATAGCTGATGAATTCACAGTTCTACACGATTATGTTCCCAAAACTATAGAGCTACATTTGCCGGACTATGAGGCAAGATCCCAGTTCGTTCTCTCGGATGAGCCTTGGTACACCAGCGATGAGTTCGCAAGAAAGGAAATACTTGACCAAATGTCCGGTGGGACTACCTGGGAAGAGCACGTTACAGTCTATGACGACTTTTTTGAAAACCATCCTGAGTTTTCAAGGCTAATCAAGGACAGAAAAGCCTACGAAAAATGGAGGATGGAAGAAGTTCCATACTGACTGGCTACCATTTACGTTTGGACATTGCTTTTAAACGCTTTTTCTCAATGGCCTTTTTCTTGTCGGACTGGTACTGTCTGTTCTGGCGACTGGTTGTGGTCTCGTTGTTCCTCATCACTGTGACCAAATCAATGGCGTTGCCGCTGCAGGCCATGATCACTCTGATTTCCTTATAATCCTTGTTTTCAGGGGCGGGATAGACAACCGCATACTTGTCGCCTTCAACATGCTCGTAGCTTATAGGCTCTTCCATCATCACGCAATCGACGACATATTCACGGCTCAATCCGTTGTCCTCGAGTCTGTTGATGAAATGCCTGTTTTCAAAGCACCACTGTATGCCGGCGGTCTCGCCCATCAGAAATTTGTCAAATACCTTCATCACTATTAGATATATAAAATTTATTATATACATTTTTACAAAAATATTATCATGTCACAACAAAATCAGTGGGATTCATCAGTTGCATTCATTTTCGCCATGATCGGGGCAGCCGTCGGATTGGGAAACATCTGGCGGTTCAGCTATGTGCTCTATTCAAATGGTGGAGGTTCATTTTTTATTCCTTATCTGATTGCAATTGCAATAATGGGAATTCCATTTCTAATACTGGAGTATGGCGTGGGATTCACATTCAAGGAATCCTTCTCGGCCATCATGAGACGGATCAATCCGAAGTTCGAGATTATTGCCTGGATTCTGGTCCTCTTTGTGTTTATAGTCACGATTTATTATATGGTTATCCTGAGCTGGGATCTGGTCTATTTAGGGTCAAGTTTCACCTTCAGCTGGGGAACCGACGCCGCTTACTACTTTGTGAGCAAGGTGGGCGGAAGCTCCAACCTCAGCAATGCAAGCTTCCTTCTGGTGCCGACGGCAATCGGAGTTGTCATCCTGTGGATTGTCCTTTGGTTCATCGCCCACAGAAATGTCGACAAGGGTATCGGAAAGGTTTCAAAAATCCTCATTCCGGCGCTCTTTGTCATAATGGGATTCATCATCGTCTATGCCCTGACCCTGCCTGGCGCTGAAATCGGAATCAATACGCTTCTCACCCCCGACTGGGGAAAGCTGATGGATGTTAACATCTGGCTTGCGGCATTTGCACAGATTATCTTTTCGCTGAGCATGGGCCAGGCAATAGCCCTTACCTATGCAAGCTACCTGCCTGAAAACTCAAAGCTCATAAACAACGTGCTCATTGTCGTTGCGTCAAACTCCCTTTTTGAAATCTGCACGGCATTCGGTGTGTTCTCGATTCTGGGATATATGTCGTTTACCAACGGAACGCCGATGGTCCAGCTCATCACCGAAGGCACAGGACTGATATTCATAGTTTTCCCTATGATATTCAACATCATGGGGCCTATCGGAAGGATAATCGCTCCCCTGCTCTTTCTGGCAATTCTCTTTGCCGGGGTCACTTCGGCGCTTGGGTTTTTGGAGCCTATGCTCAACACGACTGCCGACAAGCTTGGCTGGTCAAGGAAGAAAACTGCAACTGTTTTAAGCATTGTGGGATGTGCAGTTTCCCTTCTTCTCACTTCCGGAATCAGCAGCTATCTTGTGGGAATCATCGATTCATTCGTAAACGAGTTTGGAATACTGATTCTGATTGGAATCCAGTGCATAATATTTGCATGGTTCTACGGCGTTGATAAGGTCATGCCTGCCCTCAACGGAAGGTCCCTCATCGATGTGGGCACAACCTGGAAGTTCATAATCAAGTACCTACTTCCTTGCGTTTTGATAGTGATGTGGGCAATAGGAATAGTCAAGCTGTTTTCAACCGCAAAGCCCTTTGAGATAATCATTGACATCGTAATAATTGCGGCCGTGATGGTTGCGGCAGCGTTTTTAACCAGGATTAAGCCGGCAAATGAGTGATCATTTGCCATGATTTCTTTTTTTTCAGTAGTTTCTGTAGGCATCAAAACCGGCATACAGGTGGTATAATGTCTGGACTCCGCTTCCAAGGACGTTGTTCATAAAGAACCATATGAATATGTGAAGCGCCACTGCAGCCGCAAACATTCCAAGTCCCTTCGGCTTGTCGCCGTTGAGGTACTGGCCGAGGCCGGGTATGATGAATGAGAAAACTCCATATTTGAGTGAATTGCTATCCATGCCTTTTCCTCCTTGATGAATAATATTTTTTACATTTACTTTATCTCTGATTGTTTTAATACTTTTAGGTCTGCTTGATGAATTGTCAACCGGATTTTCGATATTTTCCCGCAAGTGGGGAAAGTTTTATTTTAGATTGTGGCCAAGTAATATTATGAAAGCGAAACTTGCCGTTTTTGTGATTCTGGCATTCCTGCTTATGGCAACTGCATGGGCAGGCGAGAACGTCAGCTATTCCAACGAGACGAAAAACATAACATTTGAGGGAGTCAACTTCACGATTCCCGAGGGCTTCGGAGAGTCAAAAGGCAATGAGGATTTCACAGACCTCGGCTCTGAAGGCCAGACCTGCTTTTACATCAACGAATGCAACGGCGAGATTGTAATAACCGTAATTTCCGATTGGATGGGAATGAACACGGACGAACTGTACAAGGACGGTGCAGTGGAGTCAACCATAAACGGCCACAAGGGATGGAATTATACTGAAAACGGCCTTCACTATTTCGGTTACGTTCATGACGGCAAGGGAATCCTAATCGGCGTCACCAACGAGACAAGATTATATGAGGTAATCATCTAAAAAGAGTCACTGGTCAAGCCCAAAGGCTTATGCAACCTTCGGGACTTAAACCAAAAAATTTTTTTAGTGTAACACGGGAGTGTGCTACAATTAATCATATGTCTTTATGTCCTATTTAAAGATTGCTTTGGTTTTTGTAAGCGAAATTGAATTTAAGGCATTTAGGCTTGACTAAATTGTCGGGGATTTTTTGCCTTCCCAATCAATCTTTTTATATCTTTAATTTCAAAATATAATGTAGTGATAAAATGAACTTCAACAAGAAACATATAATTGTCCTATTGATTCTTATCGGGGCGGCCACACTAATCTGTGCGGCTTCTGCAAAGGACGTAAGCGCAGCCAAGACAACAAAGATATCTGTCAAGATTTATAACTTCAAGCCGGGAGTTCTGTGGGCTCCGAAAGCCAAGATACTCAAAAACGGCGATGCCATAGCAGGATACGTCGAATACAAGGGAAACATGCAGTTTTCCAAGGGAACGGGGGTCACCGCGTGGTATGTCGGAAACGGATACAACGGAGACATCGAACCCCACCACACAAAGCTTGTGAAGGCCAAGTTCTTCTTCAAGGACAAAAACGGCAATGTCAAGACAAAGACGGTAAAGGGAAGCGGAGGCCACATCTCCACAAAGCTCATCAAGGGATACACCCCTTACAAGGCCAAGGTGTGGTACAAGACATACTAGATTTTATTAATGCCCCTGCGATGCAGGCGGAATAACCCTTTTTAATCAAGTAACGGCTGATTCCAATGCTAGACAAGATGTTCAATCCGACCAACAGGAACTATCTGAAGATGAACCTGCTTTATCTGCTTTTGATAATCTCAAACGTCATCCTTTTTGCAGGCCTCATCTATTATTTTCACTCAATTGACGGGATAGTCATTAAAATGGAGGTCATTGACAATTATCTCACCGTAATGGCCACAATCATAGTTCTGTCCTTCGTTTCGGTGAGGCTTCCGAAACTGAGGGAGAAGGGAAGCTCCCTTTATGATATATCATATCTCATAATCATTACCGCATTGGGGGCCATGATTTCCTATTTCGACGGAAAGGTCAACAAGGAGATGATTTTCGGGCCGTATCTTGAAATGTTCAAGGTCCTTTCAGTAATCCTGATTTTCATGCTTCTTTTGGCAAAGCTGCCTTCAGTCAGAGAGATAGTCTACGGCAAACGCAGCAAAAGAAATCAGCTGATATGTCTGATTATATTTGCCGCTTTGGGAATCTTCGCTTCAAGGTTTCACATATACATAGACGGCGCCCCCGCCAATGTCAGATGCATGGTGGTTCTTGTAAGCGGACTTTTCGGAGGTCCTGTTGTGGGGATACCCGTGGGGCTGATATCCGGAGCCTACAGATACACGCTTGGAGGCGTAACTGCCCTTCCATGCTCCATCACGACTGTGATTGCCGGAATCGTCGGAAGCCTGGTGTTTATCTGGAACGACAGGAAGTTCCCGAGAACAATTGCAGTGATTGTGCTGATGTTTCTCTTCACGGGTTTTGAGATGCTGATGGTCATTGCGTTGTCTCCTCATGAAATTTCATTCCCGTTCATTGGAAAGATCTATCCTGTGGTTCTTTTCGCATCCGTTGTGGGTGTGGTGCTCTTCACGATGCTCATCCGGGAGGAAAGGGCAAAGATGCATGCAGAAAATGCCGATGTGGATGAGATGATTGACCGTGATGAGGACGAATCGGATGCAGGCGATGAAATCAGCCAGCTTAAAATGGAGATTCGGGAGCTCAGGGATGAAAGCGCAAGACAAATCGATGAGCTGAAGGATGAAATCATGCGCCTTAAGGGGGAGGACTAG
>CACWUH010000070.1 GCA_902764015.1 uncultured Methanobrevibacter sp.
CCAATCTGGGGAATCCAGAAGCTCGAGGAACTCAATGAATTCTTGTCATACGATGATAATACCATACTGACCGACGAGCTGAAGGCAGACATCGAAAAAGACAAGAAGGAACTTGGGGAGAACTTTTGCAGAGGCTGCGGATACTGCATGCCTTGCCCTGAGGAAATCAACGTGAGCCTGTGTGCAAGGATGTCACTCTGGATCAGGCGCTTTCCGACAGAACCGAACATGGATGAGAGAACACAGGAGATAATGAAAAAGACCCTTGACTGCACGCAATGCTATTCATGTGTCGACAAATGCCCCTATGATCTGGACATTCCACAACTGCTGAAGGAGAACTACGAAGACTACATGAATGTTTTGGAGGGGAGGACAGTAATATGAGGCAATGCATTGAAAACCCTAATGAAGTCGACTGGCTGGGCTTCTGGGCTGAGCGTCTGGAAGGCAAAATCACTAAAAACTGGGATGAAGCAGCACCGGGATTTTATAAAAGGACACGAAAAGATGATTATCAGGATGCATTATTTGACATGCTGATTCTTGATGAAAACGATACCGTTCTTGATGTCGGGTGCGGAGAAGGCTCCGTTACAATACCTATAGCCAAACGAGTGAAAAAGGTAATCGGCATCGATTCATCTCCCAAAATGCTGGAATACCTTGAAAAAAGGGCCAAAGACAATGATATTGACAATATTGAAACTATTCTAAAGCCTATTGAAGAGATAACACATGATGAAATCGGGGATGTGGATGTGGTGGTGTGCTCAAGATCGCTGAACGGAATCATTCCGATTGACGAAGTGCTTTTGGAATTGGATAAAATCGCAAACAAGTATGTCTTCATTACCATTTTCGGGCCTGAAAACAAGAAGATTGAAAAGGATTTCGATAAAGAATTAGGCATCAAGACTGAGGACTTTCCGGACTACAACTACTTCTTCAACATCCTGTTTAATCTTGGAATCTATGCCAACATCGAAAGATTCGATTTGAACAACTACAGAGAGTATTCAAGCATCGAAGAGGCCATGGACAACGGCAAGTTCCGCCTTGACCTTTACTGCGATGAGGAAAAGGAACTCCTGAAAGAGTATCTGGAAAGAGTCCTCACATTCGATGAGCAAAGCGGGAAATACTATAACGTCAAGGACAAGGCCGACTGGATAATGGTGTGGTGGAAAAAATAGAAAAAAAATGATAAAATGAGATTAATCACTTTTTATCATGGTCAATATCATTTTATAAGGTGAATTTACAGCCTGAAGCGCATGAGGCTCGTTTGCAGGCATGATTATGATTTCACCTGCCTTGACAGTGTTCTTGACACCGGAAATTGTGATTTCAGCTTCACCATCAATAATTTGAACCATCGCATCGAAAGGTGCTGAGTGCTCGGACAGTCCCTGGCCCTTGTCGAAGGCGAAGAATGTTACTGTTCCAAGTTCCTTTTTGATTACTTCACGGCTGATTACGCTGTCATCCTGGTATTCGACCAGGGATTGGATATCCAAAGCCTTTGCCTTAATATCCTCGCTCATTGTCTATTCCCCCATTATTGTCTTGATGTCTGCAATTGCATCGCCTGATGTCGGAGTCAGGTTGTAGTTTCCGACCAATACATTCAGGATGTCTTCATTGCACCATGCAGGAAGCACCGGACCGATCCACATGTCAGTTTTTCCAAGGTAGAGCAATGCCCAGAGGACCGCTGCAGCCTTCTGTTCCATCCAACTTAAAACGATAGTCAATGGCAATTCATTGAGTTCCATGTCAAAGAGTTCGCATAATGCCACTGCCACATCAACAGCTACAATAGTATCGTTACATTGACCCACATCAAGAAGTCTTGGGATTCCTTCGATGTCACCTAAATCCAAGTCATTGAATTTGTATTTACCGCATGCCAATGTTAGGATAACGGTGTCTTCAGGCAAGTTTTGCACGAATTCCCGGTAGTAGTCGTTGTGTTTTGCGGCCTTGTCACATCCGCCGACAACAAAGAATCTGGAGATTTTGCCGTCTAAAACCAATTCTTTGATTTTGTCAGCATGTTCGACGATTGCTCCTGCACTCCATCCTGTTGTGATTGTGGTCAGCTCTTCCGGTTCTAAAGATCCAAGGGATTTTGCACATTCGATGACTTCTGAGAAATCATAATCTTCAACAGTCTTTACGCCTTCAAGCTTTGCCACATCCATGGTGAACATCCTTTCCTTGTATGCGTCCAATGCCGGCAAGACACAGTTGCTGGTTCCGACGATTGCAGCATTGTATTTTTTGAAGACTGTTCTTTGGTCATGCCATGCACCACCCAATTGTCCTGCCAGGTTTTCATATTTGTTAAGACCAGGATATCCGTGTGCAGGCAACATTTCTGAGTGGGTGTAGACCTTGATGTCTGTACCTTCAACCTGTTTTAATAATTCTTCTAGAGCTTTTAGGTCGTGACCAGTCACGATGATTGCTGGGCCTTCCTGTGCGCCCACCTTCACTTCAGTAGGTACAGGTTCGCCGTATGCTTCAATGTGTGCCTCTTTAAGAAGTCTCATCACATCTACACTGACTTTACCTGCTTCCAGAGCCAATGCAACAAGATCATTCACATCAAAGTTGACATTTGTCAAGGTAGTGTATAAACCTTTGGTTAAAAATGCATCGATTTCCGGATTGTTTTTTCCTAAAACATTTGCATTGTAGTTGTATGCACTTATTCCTTTCATAGTAAAGATTAAATTATCCTGTAATCTTGCTACGGTCGGTTTCTTGCCACAGACTCCGCTTACGGTACATCCGGTACCCTTGGCGGTTTGTGAACATTGATAACAAAACATGTCTAATCCATCTGCCATTTTAATTACCTCATATTTATTCGTTAATCATAGTTTATGCCGAAGCATATATAAAGATTTTGTCACTTTTTAAGGGTTAAAATTAACAAATTTATATATTATTAAATAAATAATCATAAACATGGACGAGAATATATCTACACTAAAGGGAATTGGGTTGACAATGTATGAAGCTCAAGCATATGTAACGCTCACTTCATTAATTCAAGGGACTGCCGATGAAGTATCAAAAAACTCGGGCATTCCTCGCAGTAAAATATATGATGTGTTGAAGAAGCTAAACGAAAAAGATTTCATCGAAGTTGAAGACGGAAGACCACTGACATATATCGCCAAATCTCCCGTTGAAGTCTTAAGCCGTGAAAAAGAAAGAATCAACACAGAAATTGAAGACACAATAAGCAGACTCACAAACATTTATGAAAACGGAATGAGCCAGGTTCAGGCACCTATATGGAGAATATACGGTGTCGAAAAAATCATCAACCAGGAAGTGGAAATCATAAAGAGAGCCAAAAACACCGTAAACATGAGAATTGGATTTCTCTTTGAAGGAGAAGGCGAGGCGCTGATTGATGCATTCAAAAAGAGACGAAGTTTGAATGTGAATATCCTGGCTTCACCGACATGCTACATCAACAATGAAGAAATAAATATCATTAAAATGTTTAAAGATCAGGGAATCAACATTCAAAAGGCAGACATCCCCTTCGTTAAGGTGATGATTTCCGATTCAAAGGAAATGATGCACACATATACCAAGTTCAGTGAGGACAAGCGTAACGTAATCCCTGAGACCGCCATCGGCATCTGGAACAAGTACGAGGACGTTGCAAGAAACTATGATGAACGGTTCATGAACCAATTGGGAAAAATCAGAAACAAAAAAAAATAAATAAAAAAAGGAAGTAACTGCCGAAGCAATTACTTTATAGTGATTTTAACTTTTTTAGTTGCTTTTACATAGTATTTGCTGCCTTTAAAAGTAATTTTAGCATTAAATTTACCCTTTTTAGTTAGCTTCTTGATTTTGAAGGTTACCTTTCCCTTTTTGTTTGTCTTTGCAGTGTATTTTTTGCCTTTGACTTTCAAGATAACTTTGACCTTATTGATGGCTTTTCCTTTGCTGTTTTTCAAGGCTATTGTGTATTTTTTGACTTTAACAGACCTTTTGAACTTCTTGTTTTTGGCTGTGAGCTTTGTCTTTTCCTTGTTGATTGTTATTTTGACTGTTTTTGATGAGGTGTTGTAGTTTAAATCAGTAAATTTAATCACAAGGTTTTTCTTGCCTGCCTTTGCGGCTTTAAGGATTTTTGCAGTCAATGCGATTGTCGCAGCGCCCTTGGCGTTTGTGGTTGCAGATCCAATGTTCTTGCCGTTTAAGGTGAATGTGACCTTTTTGCCACTTAGGACTTTTCCGTCAGCATCCTTGAGAGTTATGCCATATTTTCCACCATAGTTGATGACATAGGATTTACTTACAGCCGAAATTACCGCATTCTGTTTTAAGACAATGAATGTGGCCGGTGAAACTGCGATATAATCGTTTCCGACATAAATTACATCAACATCATATTTTCCTGCATTCAATCCTGAAAGTATAATCTTTCCGCTCCCATTTTCCACATTGGCGGTGCAGTTTTTGCCATTGATTGCGACTGATACGGTTCCGTTGAGTGGCTCATTAAGCCTGCCTGCCACATTCACGGAAATTTCCACATTTCCACCATATGCAACATTGCCTGCAACATTTATGATTGTCAGGAGTGCAACACGGGACGGTCCGAGATTCTTTGGAGCCACATTGTCCAATTTGAATGTTCCATCTCCGTTTAAGGCAATATTTCTTGTTCCGCAAGATGCAAAGTTATCCTTAAACTTGGAATTGGCGATTGTAGTGTTTGTCACATCCCCATTCGCATTTATTGCACCGCCATTTCCACCGGCACCATTATGATTGAATGTTGCATTTTCAATAGTGACATTTGTAATGGCCTTGAAGCATATGGCTCCTCCGTCGGCATACGCATAATTTGCAATGAAACCGCAATTGCTGATGACACAATCTGAAATGTCATTATTGAAGATAACGGCACCGCCATTATCTGCCAATCCTCCTTTAAATGTGATGTTATTCAAAACAACATTTTTTGTAGCATTTATATTGAATATCCTTGAAAATCCGGAAGCGTCGATTGTGAATCCATTGCCTTCAATGGTTATTGACTTTGTTATGTTTATTCCTTCGCTTGAAAAGCGGCCGTCATTGACATAATTCCTATTTAGATAGATTATGCCCCCTTCCACAGTGGCATTGATTTTATCCCGCAGTTCTTCGAAAGTCCCATTGGAGGAAGTGTAGTTTTCAATGAGTTCGTATACAATTCCTTCCTCTAACCTGCCTTTGCAGAAATGAATGTTTTTCACCTGGAAATGGTTTGAAATCTGGATTGCAATGACCATCCCTGGAACCAGCGTATTCATTCTGTCTGGAGCCACATCAGATATTATCTGATAGCTTTCTGTGGTGTTCTCAAGGAGTTTAGAGAGCAATGCATCCAACATTGAAGATGGAATAACATAGGTCTCATTATCAATATAGTTCAGATATATCAATGTCTGCTTGACGGTGAAGAGAGTTCCCCCATTTCCATACAGGTCATCAATAGGGCCGGAATTGTTGACGCGCAGCCTGCCCAATTCCATTTCCGCTCTGTTTTGGATATTAAGTATTTCCGTTTCATTTGGAAACATTGAACTGACGTAGTCCTCATAGCAGGAGCGTGATCCAATCGGCATGCTTTCCGTTAAAACTGGAGTCTTATCAATAAAAGGGACAAATTCACAGCTCCCGCCGCCAATGTCAATAAGCAGACCATCATCGCTGGTCAAATCTAGGTATTTCACAGCATCGAATCCCGCACGCGCCTCATCCTCCCCGCTCAACACATGCAAGTCAATGCCCAGGACATTTTTTACATCCGCAACAACCTTATCACAATTGTCTAGCTTTCTTAAGCTTGAAGTTGCAAAGAAATATTTAACGGTGACATTGTTTGAATCCATTATCCCATCAAAATCCTCAAGCAACTCTATCAGTCTGTCTATTCCTTCCTGAGTGAGTGCATTGTCCTGTTTATAGGTGGCGGTGATGGACTCCCTATTGTCGGTAAGCAGGAATTCAAGTCCACCATCTTCTTCCTTAAATATGCTCAATGACATCACATTGGATCCCAAATCGACAATTCCATATATGTTGCCGACGCTTTGTCCAGTTGAAGACCCATCCGACAAAGGATTGCTAGAATCATCGAACTCTCTTTGAACATCCAAATCATCATTATCTACAGCAACACAGTCCTCATGATTTCCATCCGATTTTAACGTTGAATCGGGATTTACGGTATTATTCTGCAATTCCTGTAATGGTTCAACATTTCCTTCACACACCATTTCCTCAGCAGTTATTTGTTCCATTACCTGCGTTTCCTCTGCGCTGACAATTTCACCTGTGGCGTTGTCTGCAGCGCAGATTGCCGAAAGGGACAGCAACCCTACAAGACATATTGCCAACATGAGGAATTTCTTATTTGACAAAAATCATTCCCCCACATCATATGATTAACTATAATATATCTATATAATTATTACTTTATAAAGTAGTGATAAGATTTTTATATATTATTGGAAAAAAAATGAACAAATGTAAAATTTTTTAGGCTTATTTGATTTTTAGGTGTTTTTCAGTCCAATTTTTCATTTGATAGTCTAAAAATGTTAGAATTCCATTTTTAGTCTTGTATAATTTCTTAATTATTTCTGGATTGGTTTGTCTGTAGTAATTTTCAACTTTATTAGATGTTTTCTCGATATTTTCATCATCCAAGTGTTGTACATATCTGTGGAAGTGATTGATGATGTGTTTTCTTATGAAATCTTTTAATACTACTGGTATGGCTCTGTAATTTAGTAAATATTGTTTAAAATGTTCTATTGCTTCTTTTGTTGAGTTTTGTCAAAAACAATTTTTTAATTCTTGTGCATTTTCATAGATATAGTCTCTTTCTTTTCCATTAATCTTGTTTCTTCTGCAGTACACTTTTAATTTGTGATGTATCGTTTGGAACAAATGAAATGTGCATAATTGATGATTAACTCCTATTTCATCGGATACATTACGATACATTGGAAATAAATCAGTTGTTAAACAAATAAATGGTTTATCTTTCGTTGAATCTAAGATAAATTTCTTGGTATTTTTCGGTATTCTGCGACGTACAATTCTTTCTGAGACTGGAACATTAAGTACAGCATCAAATAAAGTCAATCGATAATGTCTAACTCCATTAAGTCTTAAAAATTGCTCATCATATAAATAGTAGCCAGAATATTCAAATTCTTCATTATTTATTGTTTCTTCATGATTTTTGTTGGACCAATTCTTGATTGTTTGGTGAGATATTCGAATTCCAAGGAATATTTCAAAGTATTTACTTATTTTACGAAGTGATTGATATCCAATTTTCATTATTCCTGGAATTTTATCCATAATTTCTTGTAAAAATTGCTTATGTTCTCCAATTAATGGATTATTTTTTATTCGGAATTTTTTTCCACATTTTTTGCACTGATACTGCTGTTATTTAAATTCTGTAGTTTTTCCATTGATATTTTGTTTATTTTTTGTTATTGTGCCTTTTTTAATTATTTTATGGGCACCACAATCAGGACAGATTGGAGTATCATATTTAAAAGTGTTATTTTCATCTAAAAATAGTTTTTGATTAGTATTTTCAAAATTTGGCATTTTATTGAGTCTTTCTGAAATGATTTTTTCTTGATCAATTTTTTCGTCAGAAAAATCAAAAAGTTTAAGTTGTATAAAGTCTATATTACTATTGAGGGCATTTAAAATTTGTTTGGTCATAAATTATTATTTGTCCTCACTTATTTAAGTAATTTACTATTTTTTAACCATTAAAATTAAAATTAAAGAAAAATTAGAACGAATTTTCATCGAAGTGAAATTTCAACTGTAAAAAATTTAAAATCAAAGAAGCCTATAAAATTTTACAGACTCCAAAAAAAGAAAAAAAATGTTATTTTTCCGCAAGGGTCCAATAACATCTTTTAGGAGAAACGATAGTTTCATCCTTTTTCAGTTCTTTCATGATTTTGTCTACTTCCTTTTTGTCCACGCCAGATATTTCACTGACCGTTTTGGCATTCAGCGGTTCGTCAGAACTCCTGAATGCTTCCATTACTTTTTCCTTGTCATCCATAATATCACCTAATGATTAAAAGAAGGGTTGATGAACCCTATAATTTATTGAAGTCCAGCAAGGCGGACAGGCCCCATCTGAATATTACGATTCCCAATGCGCCGCCATTCTTGGCGTATTGCGCATCCTTGAACAGCTCCTTGTATGACAGTGGAGTGATATCGGAATCTGACCTGTAGCTCTGAAGCCCTGCCCAGATTTGAGCACCCTTGGAATTCTTTACGAAGGCATTGGTGGTCTTCATAATCCAGTTATCTCCGGCATGGTAATTTCCCTTATAGACCATTGGAACTATCACGTCGAGATGCTTGGACATCGTAGGAATATCCTGGGCATAATAGTATTTCATGTCATTCGGTTCGGGCATCACCGCCGATGATACGATTATTCCCGGCCTCACATCCCTAACGGCATTGCTTGCAGTTTCGATGAAGTAGTTGACAGCCTTGACCGCATTCTTATACTGGTAGGCAGTTCCGGGGAACCTCGTATAATCGAAGTGTATTCCGTCGACTTCCTTGAAGCTGGCGTAATATTTGCACTTTCCGATTACCTTGTTCATCTGGCCATAGTTATAATGACCCGACTTGCTGCACGGCGCAATATAGCCGTCATTATAAAACACGGATATCCACATGTGGACCTTCATCCC
>CACWUH010000071.1 GCA_902764015.1 uncultured Methanobrevibacter sp.
CATACACATTCCTCAAGAGCGATTCTAAAAAGATCAAAGTCAAATTGCTCAATCAATATGGCTATGCTCCTGGAAAAGGAAAAATTATTACTTTTAATATAAATGGAAAAACATACACAGCGAAAACAAATAAGTATGGTAACGCCCAGCTCACCCTGCCTTCTTTGAATGAGGGCATGTATACTGTAAAGTACAGCTTTGCAGGCAACGAGTTCTATAAGAAATCCAGTGCAAGTAATAGGCTATATGTAATCACTACCAAAAATCCTACCTTCACTGTAAAAAGCACAACTTCCTTTGGTTATGGAGCAAATACTCCATTTAAAGTTGTTTTAAGTGCAGGCAGTGTTCCATTAGGAAAAAGAACCGTTGATGTTACGCTAGACGGTAAAACTTATGCCAAAACTACAAATGCATATGGTTATATATCCATGCCTATTGACCTGCCTATAGGCAAGTACACTATTACATATAAGGTTAAGGGCGATTCTAAAATCAACGCAAAATCTGGTTCAACACCTATAACAGTTAAGCAAAGGACTGCCACTGCATTTTCATGGGGCAGCGGAACCTCTTTCAATCAGGGCTCACAAACTTATAAGGTTTTACTGAAGGATTCAAATGGTAAGGCTTTATCAAGCAAGACAGTTAAATTAACCGTAAATGGCAAAACATATTCCGCCACCACATCTTCAAGCGGTTATGCCTCATTCACTGTTAGTTTAAATGCTGGAACTTTCACAGTTTCATATAAATTTGATGGGGATAATGATTATCTCTCATCCTCCGGATCCACTAAAGTTGAAGTTAAAAAGAAGGTTTCTTCAAATGGATACGGATATTGGATTTTCGGTTCTGACATGAAGAAGGTCAATCTGAACACCCTGGCTTCTCAGGGAACCACTGACTTGTTCCTGAACTTCTATGCGATTCAGGCTCATGGTCAAAGCGCTGTCGAATCATGGATTGCCAATGCCAACAAACTGGGAATGAGAGTTCATATCTGGATGCAGGCATTTTATGACGGGGACTGGATTAATCCGGTCAAGAATGGTGCACCAAATCAGGCATTCTTCAATCAGAAAATTACTGAAGCCAAAAAATATGCCAAGGTCAAAGGTGTTTCAGGAGTCCATATAGACTACTTGAGATATCCTGGAAATGCATACAAGACTTCAGGAGGTACTTCAGCAATAAATGAATTTGTAAAACAGGTTACCTCCGCTATTCATGGCGTGAACTCAAATCTTATTGTTTCCTGCGCTATAATGCCTGAAACAACAGACAACAAGTACTATTACGGTCAGGATATGGCTGTAATCAGCAAATATATGGATGTAGTGATTCCGATGATTTACAAAGGAAATTATGAATCCGGTACTTCATGGATCAAATCCACTACAAAATGGTTTGTAAGCAATTCCAAAGGCGCTAAGGTATGGGCCGGCTTGCAGGGTTATTACTCTGACAGCAATGTTGCGAACTTGCCTTCCTCTGAAATCAAGGCAGATTCACAGGCAGCCATCAATGGTGGCGCTTCAGGTGTAATTATATTCAGGTGGGGAGTTACAAATCTTGTCAGTTTCAAATCACTGACAGGATATTTGGCTTCTTCCGACCCTATAACATCCACTGAATCCACCACTACAACGGCAACAACTGCCGATACGGCAAGTACAGCTACAGCCACTGTAGCCACAACAACTGCTTCAACAACCACAGACACTGCGGCTGCAACCACAACTTCATCAGCAAGCACAATATCAATCAAAGATGTTATTGCCGGTGCAAAGACTGTGAAGTCATACTATGAGACTAACAATAAGGTTCCCACTAGTGTCAGTGCAGGAGGACAAACTTTTACCACTCCTGAATTCCTGTATTTGATGTCACAGGCAATCTATCAGCTTGGAAGTTCCAACAACAATGAGATTACTATCCTCAGAGGCATTGCAGATCCTGAATCTCCTTTCGGAGACACTCTCAATGAGGAATTATACAAAGAGGATTATTTGGTGGTGGCTAAAAACCTGGCCAACTATATCATCAAAAATAATCAGGCTCCGAACTATTCCTCATCCGCTGTAGGAGATATTATTTACTATGAGGTTGTTGACACATTTTCACGCATATTGAACTTCTATGGTACTTATGACCAATTGCCTAACTATTCGATGGTTGTTTATGGAACCTCTACAAGCAGTAGTAGCAGTAGCAGCACGGTTACAATTACCGGTGCAGGTTTGAATGAGAAAAACACATTGACTGATGTGAGCGCTTATCTGAAGGCAACCACTAACTGTCCAACGACCAACTCAGCAATCAAGAGTACTGTGAATACCGTAATCAGCGGTTTGACAACAACCAAGGAAAAGGCTGTGGCAATATTCAACTATGTAAGGGATCAGATATCATACAGTTTCTATTCCGATACCAGGTATGGTGCTGCAAGCACATTATCCTACAAGACCGGAAATTGTGTGGACCAATCTCATTTGCTTGTTTCCATGTATAGGACAGCAGGCATTGCAGCAAGATATGTCCATGGAACCTGTTATTTCACTTCCAGTGGAAGCACTTACGGTCACGTATGGGTTCAGGTATTGGTTGATGGCGTATGGACTTGTGTGGACCCTACCAGTTCCAGAAACTCATTTGGTGTGATAAATAATTGGAATACTAAATCATATACTCTGCATAGCAGGTATGCCAGTTTACCGTTCTAATTATTTTCTCTTTTTCTTTTTTTTAGTTTATCCTATTTCTTTCAACGATATTTCCCTTTTTATTTAGGTTTACCAAAACTTTTTTATACTGTTACTTACAGATTATTAATTAATATAAATGTAGGTGACTTTCATGGCTGAAGCTAAAATAAGTGAAAATATTGAGGAATATCTTGAGGTTCTCTACCGCAATGGAAGCAATGGAGAACAGGTTTCCACAACACAACTATCCAAGGATTTGGGAATTGCGCCTGGAAGCGTAACTCAAATGCTTAAAAAACTAGAAGATTTAGGTTACATTACATACACTCCATATAAGGGGGCTACCTTAACTGAAGAAGGAATGAAAATAGCTCAAAAAATCACCAGGAAACATAGGATTCTGGAAAAGTTCTTATTGGACATATTGAAAGTCAAGGAAGAGAATATTCACGAACAGGCTTGTGAAATGGAACATACCTTATCAGATGAAGCGGAAAGGGCAATATGCACCATGCTGCATCATCCTGACTTGTGTCCTGACGAAAATGTGATTCCTGCATGCAATTTTGATTTCGGCAGTTGCCAGGAATGCTTTTCACAAAAGGATTTCGACCAGGTCATCAACAGGAAATTTAATCTGTTGTCAATTTCCGAATTGACCGGAAATGCAGAAGGCACCATTTCATTCATCCGAGGAAACGATGAGCTTTTGGATGAAATCACCCAAAAGGGAATTAAGGTGGGTCAGCACCTTAAATATGAATTCCATGAAAATGTCCTTGCCGACAATTATATGATTATTGTCGACGGCGAAGAGTTAAACATTACGGCCGCAATGGCAAACAATATATTCATCAGAGTTTAACTTTTCATATTTCTTTTTTTTACAAAAATTTTAAATAATATTTCTTTCAAAGTAATAAGCATTAAATATAATTTATTTCTTTTTGCGGTGTTTTAATGCGTGGAGATTTATCTAATGACATTGTTTCAATTAAGATTGAAGAAGGAAGCAAAAGGCCGATAGCCCTACATGAAAAAAGTAAATTCGGCAAAATCGAATCGGATTTTCTTCATCTTTCATTGATTGAGGCCTGTTATCTGCAGGAAAAGGGTCGTCTGAATATCTATGAGGATGATGTCAAGTGCACCATAGGATATCTGATTGATCTTTTAAGGGAACAGGAGCTTTACGGCAAATATGTTGTTTATCGTGATTTAAAAGATCGTGGCTATGTCATCAAAACCGGTTTTAAGTATGGCACCGAATTCAGATTGTACAATCGTGGTGGAGGTCCGGGTCAGGGGCATTCCGATTATCTGGTTAAAATAATCTTTGAAAATTATGACATCAATGCGCTTGACTTTGCAAGCTATGTGAGAGTTTCCCACGGTGTCAACAAGAAGCTTCTTCTGGCGATTGTGGATGAGGATTTCGACATAACATACTACAATGTCGAATGGACAAGACCATAAGTTTAATTAAAGAAATCATTTATATTTTAATATACTTTTATATTTACTATAATAATTCTTAATCGTAAATTTAATTTAACATTGATAGTGGTGATAAAATGGCAGATTTAATAGATCCATGGGCATCATTCAGCCTGGATTATGACAAGTTAGTTAACAAGTTTGGAATAGGCAAAATTTCCGACATGATTGGAGAGGTTAAGAATCCTCAGAAATTAATGAAAAGAGGAGTAATATTCGGACACAGGGAATTCAATGAAATTAATAATTTAATCAACCAGAACAAGGATTTCGCACTTGTAACCGGCATGATGCCGAGCGGACAGATGCATATTGGCCACAAGATGGTGGTCGACCAGATCAAATGGTATCAGGACATGGGGGCAATGCTATCACTTCCGATAGCTGACCTTGAAGCATATGCCGCACGTAACATGAGCCTTGAGAAGGGCCGTGAAATTGCCGTGAACGAATATCTGACAAACTGGATAGCCCTTGGCCTTGACCTTGAAAGGGACAACGTGAACGTTTACCTGCAGTCCCAGAACAATCTGCTGAAAAATCTGGCATTCAAGGCTTCAATCAAGACAAACTTCAGCCAACTGAGGGCAATATACGGATTTGAAAATTCTACAAACATTGCCCATGTTCAGGCACCTCTCTTTCAGGTTGCAGACATTCTGCTTCCGCAGATTGAGGAGTTTGGAGGTCCGAAGAAGGTAGTTGTTCCTGTCGGAATCGACCAAGATCCCCACATCAGGCTTACAAGGGACATCGCCCACAAGCTTCATGATGAGGAAGGATTCATTGCTCCGGCCTCAACATACCACAGGTTCCTGACAGGCCTGACAGGCGATAAGATGAGCAGTTCAAAGCCTAACACTGCAATCTATCTCAACGATGACACAAAAGCTGCCGTCAAAAAGGTCAAGTCCGCAAAAACTGGAGGAAGGGAAACCCTGAAGGAACAGGAGGAGCTTGGCGGAGAAGTCGACAAGTGCGTAATATATGAAATGCTTTTGTACCATTTCATCGACGATGACAAGGAGCTTGAAAAAATCAGGCATGACTGTGTGAACGGAACATTGCGCTGCGGCGAATGCAAGGTCAGAACAGCCGAGCTGATGGAAGAGTTCATGGACGATTTGCATGAAAAGCAGGTTGAGGCAAGGGAAATCGCCAAGACATTAATATGATACTTGATGAAGTCAAGAGGGCATTCAGCGAAAACAGACTGGCCATCTATGCATCGATAGCCATCCTATTGGTCTCTTTGCTATTGGGCTATTTTTTGGAGCCCTATCTTCATAGCTATTTCAATCCTGTTGTCGATGACTTGACCCAAAAGGTCCAGCAGGGCACTATTACTCTGACATTTCAGAGTCTATTCCTCAACAATATCCAGATTGTCTTTTCAATGTTCATCTTTGGGGTTACGTGCTTCTTTTCAGCGTTTCTTCTTGGATTCAACGGATTTTTTGCAGGATACTATGTGGCAACGGCAGATAATTTGTTCACGACATTGCTTCTGATAGTTCCACACGGAATTTTTGAGTTCTCGTCATGCATACTGGCCTGCGCATCAGGCTTTGTCCTGTTTAATTTCATATATAAGTTTCTAAAAACGTTATACAGAATGGATAACGGTCCTGTTAGGGAGCTTTTGGCAACTTCATTCAATGCAAGCTATGATAAATTAAAGCAGGCGGTTATTTTGCTTGTAATCGCTTCAATACTGATGGCAATTGCAGGTTTCATCGAAGCCTATCTGACATTGCCGATTGCGGAAGGGATATATTCCATTTTTACTTAAATTTTATATAATAATTAGTTAAAAAATAAATATAGTGATATTTTATGATAAGATGTGTTTCTTGTGGAGAAGAATATGACGATGATGAGGTAATCTACACCTGTGAAAAGTGTGGATCCGTACTCGAGCTCGTCAATGAAATAGACGTTTCAAAAGACGTTTTTGATGGTAGAAGAGATAATTTATGGAAATTCAAAGAATGCATTCCTGTGGATGAGGCAAAAATCGTTTCACTTGATGAAGGGGGAACCCCATTCTGCAAATGCGATAAGCTGGGCGAAGAGCTTGGAGTGAACCTGTATGTCAAGGTGGAAGGCTCCAACCCGACCGGAAGTTTCAAGGACAGGGGAATGACAGTGGGCATGACAAAGGCTATGGAACTGGGAGTCCACACTGTAGGTTGCGCTTCAACCGGTAACACTTCCGCATCCCTTTCAGCATATGCTGCCCGTGCAGGATTGCGCTGCATTGTATTTCTGCCGTCAGGAAAGGTTGCACTCGGCAAGTTGGCACAGGCAATGTTCCACGGCGCTGAAGTGATGTCAATCAACGGAAACTTTGATGAAGCCCTTGAAGCCATGACCGCTCTTGCATTGGAAAAACATCTTTACTTATTGAATTCAATCAACCCTTACAGGCTGGAAGGCCAGAAGACAATAGGTTATGAGATTGTCCGTGACCTGGGCTGGCAGGCTCCAGATAGGATCATTTTGCCTGTCGGAAATGCCGGAAACATCTCAGCAATCTGGAAGGGAGTCAGCGAGTTTTATGATGCAGGATTCATTAAGGACCTGCCGATGATGACAGGCATTCAGGCGGAAGGCGCATGTCCTGTTACAAATGCATTTAGAAAAGGAGACAGACGAGTTGTGCCTGTAGAAAATCCAGAAACCATTGCAACCGCAATACGCATTGGTGCTCCGGTCAGTGACATCAAGGCTTTGAATGCAATTTATGATTCAAACGGCTATTCAGAAACCGTAACCGATGAGGAAATCCTTGATGCACAAAAATTGCTTGCAAGAACAGAGGGTATCGGTGTCGAACCGGCATCTGCAGCTTCCATTGCAGGTCTTAAAAAACTTGTAGCTCAAGGAGTAATCGACAAAGGTGAAACCATTACCTGTGTAGTTACCGGACACTTGCTTAAAGATCCTAACACTGCAATTGATGCATGCACACAGCCTACACAGGTTGATGCTGATATAGACACTTTAAGAGAGATTTTGATGAACAAATAAATATTGCTTTAAATCTCTTTTAATTTTAATTTTTTCTTTTAATTCGGTTATATTCAAACATAATTTATACTTTTTTTGTTTAAGCAAATGTATGAAAAACATTTCCTAATATATTCATGTCACTATTTATGTTAATATAACATGGTGAGATATGTTGAAATTTTAAGAAATCACCGATGTAAAACCAATATATTTATATATAAGCAAATTAAAACTATTATTAACTAAGTTAAATGGAGGTTTTTTATATGAGTGAATTACCAATTGCTCCTGTAGGCAGAGTCCTCAAAAATGCTGGTGCACAAAGAGTAAGTGATGATGCAAAAGTCGCTTTAACCGAAGCTATCGAAGACTACGGTAACGAAATCGCACAAAAAGCTGTAGGATTTGCTCGCCACGCAGGCAGAAAAACCGTAAAAGCTGAAGATGTAAAATTAGCTATCAAATAGATTTGCTGATGATCATTTTCCTAGTAATTTAATTACTTTAACTTTTACATTTTTTTTATTTTTTAGAAAAATTTTTTCAGGCAGAAAAACTGTCTTAATTTGAGCTATTTTTACAAACCTTTATATACTATACTAACCAATTTAATATTGTCTAGTTCTCTAGAATTATTTCATTAATTACTAAATTTTTATTTTTAGTTTTGCTAAAAATTATAGTAAATTCAGAAGTATTTGTATTGAAAGTCTAATCCCTCTATTTTTTCTTACGGGATTATATTTAGTGATATATGAATTGTTCAAGAATTAGTATTATTAAAAACTATATTAAATTATTCATCTATTGGATAATTTGAGTAATTTCTATAGTTAAAAAATAATATAACTATATATAATTACATTAAATTATTATTTACCGATGGATGGCAAAAGCCAGATGAAAAAGGAGGTATATATTATGGCAAACATTTATGTAAAATTTGACACACCTGAAGAATTAGCTAAACAAGCTGAAGAAGCATTAGAAACCG
>CACWUH010000072.1 GCA_902764015.1 uncultured Methanobrevibacter sp.
CTTACGCAGCCAAGCATCAGGATGAAAAGCAAGAATAATGGAATCATCCAAAACTTTCTAATCTCCATAATTATTCCCTTATCTGTGACTAATTATAATCGAAATTATAACCATTTAATATTTTTAATAAACTGGATTAATAATTATTTCCTTTTGATTCTACATTGCAACATTCATTCGACATTATACGAACATTAAGAAAAATATATGGGAATAGCGGACCGGTAGATTCACAAATTCATTGCTAAGTATGTCAGCGTTGAATATGAAAAGTATGATGTAGTTTTGAAAAAAATCCTAAACGGAAAAAAATAAGAAAAGCACCTGCAAGAATGAACTCTGCAGACGATAATGGAACTATTTGACTTTTATCTTACAGTTACGGTTTTAAAGACAGAGGCAAGTCATGACAGTTCCTTTAAAAACACATTGAATCTTTAAAGATTAGAAATCCGTAGCAGCCCTTACTCGAAAAGGTATTCCTTATCGAATCTGACAAAAAAGTCGACGATGATGCTCTTTTTGATGGTGCTGACAGGATCTGATACCGTCTCGCAGAGCCTTGCATATTCATCCATCAGCTCCTCATCGCTCATCTTCTTCAGTTCAATCATATATTTCGAATATATACTGCTTGCCGGATACGGTTCGTTGATTTTAATGCTCACGCTATCACTCCACTAAAATAATCATGTTTCAAAAAATAGTGCAGCCGAAAGAAATCAGCTGCAGAATAATGAAGCAATTCAATTTGGATTTCGAGAGGAGATGCACTCCCAAAACTCCTTTTTCTAAAATCTGAAATTTGCTTATGATTTGAATATCATCGGGATTCTAGAGAGTTTAGTAGAATTCCCCCTCATCGCTCATGCCGATAGGAAAGCTGCACCTTTCAAGCCAAACGCCCGTCAAATCATCAATGACATCCTTTTCAAGGTCATTTTTAAAGTTTTCGCGCTCCCTTTCGATGAACTCCTCCTCGACATCAGTCCTGTTTTCAAACACCCCTTCAAATCCGTCAGGCAGCTGCAGAAGAAGAATCTGCGTCTTGTCTGCAACAGTATAGACGTCAAGAACCTTGAACCTTGAGCCCCTATTGGCGACATGCAGGCCCCAGTTGGTCTCCTCCTCAAATCGTGAGAAGTCGGCCATGAACTGAGACAGTATCAGGTACCTGTGGCTTGTGGCCATGCCTCCGATTCTTGACGATGCATCCACAAATGCCTTTTCGGTGAGAATCTGTCCGGGCTCATACTTTCCGGCCAGCTCATCGCTCAGGTCAATGTCCCTCACATACCTTGATGATCCGACAAGGGTCGACTGCACGACCATGTATTCGGCTGACTGCTGGTCATTCACATCCCTTTTGTGGCTGAGATATGGGTATGCATTCTTCAGATACTCGGTATATCTCCAGTCGATGAGGTCCTCATGCTTGCATAATCTATTGATTTCATCACGGACCTGCATCAGCGCAAATCCAAAGAGGTTGTCGTCGCCTCCCCATTCGTCATCGGAGATGTAAACCAAAGGTTTATCCCCAGTGGAGAGAAGCCACCTTTTAAGTTCCTCATCCTGCATGAACAGGTAGTATGTCACGTTGAGACAGACTGTATACTTGAACTGCTCCCAGTGGGCAAGCTCCTCATCGGCAATGCTGTAATCGTTTTTGAGCTCCTTAAAAGTCGTGTTGTATGGGTCAAGCCTTTTGTAAGATGCAATCCTTGAATATGTGATTGCATGCTCGATTGAATTGAAGTGCAGGGCATCCATCCTGAACTCGCCTTTTTGGGAAATCGTGATGAAGTCGTTGACCTCAACGGCATCATCTGAAATCTCTGAGTATTTGGGATTCAGGTCCTCGTCCCATATCATCCCGATATATGGAATCCTTCCAAGCTTCTCGAACTTGGGGTTTCTAGGGTTGAAGAGCCAGTTTTTAGGTTTAGGAAATAGCTTTCCAAACTCCCTTCCACGAGGTGGCTCGTTCATGCAGTAGTCCTCGCCCGCACCCATTCTCCAGCCGATTGTCCAGGCGGAAAATCCCGGAAACGCCAGCCATCTTGGAGCGGCATATTTTCCCTCGTCACAGTAGTCCTTCATAACATCGCCGTCCCAGATGTAGCCTTTTGAAGCCTCGACAATATAGCCGATGCCCTTGAGGTGACGTATGAATGCGTTGAACTCCCGATCATCCAGGCAGTCCAAGATTTCATGAAGCCTCCTCAAATCAGCACCCTCCTTCAGGAATTCCTTCAATGTATGGAGCTTGTCGCAGATGTAGTAGTAAATCTTCATGTCGTCGCATTCGATGAGGGTTCCCATCGGAGACATGTTGATTTCCTCGCTGCAGCCCTCACACACCGAAAACTGGTTGTCATAGCTTCCTCCGCAAAGCGGGCATGATTCCTCTTCTGTCTTTGATTTGATCATGGAAATCCATGAGAGATAGAACTTCTCGTCATAACGGCCGGACACATCAATGTCTGAATGCTTTTGAATCCTCTTGTATCCGTCGACTATCCTGTAGCTGAAAAGCCAGTTTGTCTCGCTCAGCACATCAAGGCAGTCAAGTGCCTCCCTATATTGCCCGCCATCAATGAGCGCATGGGCAAGAATTTCAATGGCTTCCTTGTCTGGACTGTTGTCATCAAGTCCCTTGTAGAATCCGTAGGCATCACAGGCTTTGCCTGACTTTGTAAGAGCTTTGATTTTGAGATACTGGTAGTATCTGTGATCCGGGTCGATTTTAAGCATCCTGTTTAAGAATGCCAAGGCATCATCATATCTTTCAAGCCCGTAAAGTGCCATTATCATATAGGACAATGCCCCCTCATTTGCTGGCTCCTGGCTTAAAATCAGTCCTGCGTTTTCGAGGATGCCTTCAAAGTCATTTTCGACTGACAGCGTCTCGCAGTCTTCAAGTAGTTTTATGGTTGGTAATGATTTCATACTATTATATATGTGTCCAACTTGTTAATAAAGTTTTTGTTATTATATTGTGTGCAAATTTAGCCAAAAACAATTAATTGATTAAACTATTGATTTTAAATCAATTTTTTTCAACCTAAAAATTACTACATAATGAAATCAATATTCATAAACCATTATTTTTTACAATATGAAATCAATATTGCTTTAAACTCATATCAAAAGGTTTATATCCTCTTAAATCAATAAATAAAGAATATAATTGAACTAAATTTTGGAGATTATCATATGAAATTTCACGAAGACACAATATTCAAAAACCAGGGACAAATATATGGACAGAAACTAATAGAAATCGTCAGAATTCCAGGAAAGATAGTGAAAGTTCATAGAACAGAATATTCTATACTTGATCCGAAAATGTACAAACCTGACTTGGTCATTGAACTGGAAGACAAGATAGTCATCTTTGAATTTCAAAGCAGTTATGTTGATGTCAATGACAAAAGGAGATTCAGATTCTATTCGGCATTATTTGACCATGTCGAAATCAAATCAAAAAAGCCCATAGAAGTCCATGTATTGAGTTCTGCCGAAACAGAAATGGTCAAATGGCATAATGTGAATCCTGATTCAAGATTTCCCATATACATCCATTCCCTTAAGAACTATGACGGAGACAAATTTTTAAATATGATGAATGCCAAAATAGATGATAAGGAAATGTTGAATGAAACAGAATTGCTCATGTTGAGTCTGCTTTGTTTCATGGACACTGGAAAAGACATTCCACATGCAATCCTTGACTCAGCAACAACAATAACAAATATATCCAATTTAGATAAAAACATTGGACAATTCGTCAAGGGAATAATCCTAATGTTATGCGACAAGTTTGTAGACGACGAATTGATGAATACCAGAATTGCAAATAGAGTGGGTGGAAACATGAAAATAGTGGAAGATTATGCAGATAGAGTAGCAGAACAAAAACTAACTGAAAAAAACGAGGCACTTGTGGTTAAATTAAGAAATGATGGTTATACAATTGAAAAAATTGCCAAAACCTTAGAAGTCAACCAGGAATTTGTTGAAAAAGTATTATCAGAAGTGAAATTATGAATACATTAAAAAGGCTTAAAAGAAAAGTAATAGAAAGACTTGCCAAAGGCATTATGGAAGAAAAGCTGACAACAATCGTTGTGAATCTGGACAGGAGAGGCTATATGCGTGAAGCGATTGCAGAAATCGCAGAGGTCAGCATGGACTTTGTCGAAAAAACATTATCCGAATAGCTTAATCAGCAACATTAACTAATCAAAGGATTTCCTACGTATGCCCATCACCCTAAAGATACAGCGCATTGAGCTCAAACCAATCATGGACATGGTACTCAACAAGTTTTTTGTTCTTGAAATCGACCTTGTAGCTGTGGGAATCGCTGAACTCCCCGCCATCGCTGAAATATACCAGAACCTCGATTTCATCAAGTACCTCCAGCGTGTCGTCTTCAAAATGGAAGCGGTATCCACCGCCGCATGCATCATATTTTAGACAAATCTCGTTTTCAACCCTTCTAACCTCATCTTTGAACCATTGGCTCGATTTCAGGATGCTGTGATCATGAAAAGGATAGAGGAACTGCATCTCCGAATCGTACCTGAAATGAAATCTGGATGAGAGATACTTGTTTTTAAGGACGAGGTTGATGTCGACGACATGGCCGTCCTGACTAATGGAGCATATGCAGTTTTTCGGATTGACCTTAATGGAGTTGATTATAGTGACCTTATCCTTTCGGGGCATCAGGAGACGGTCAATATAAGACCTGAAATCCCTGAAGGGAACATCCTCAAAGTCCATCCTCAATTGAACGGATCCGCTTCCCCGGTAGCCATCCCTCTTTTCGCTGACAAGATACGGCAGCTCGTTTTCATCCTCACGGAAATGTCTGTCCCTCATTTTATCATCCCTATTTACCTACGTTATTTTTGAGGAATTCCATTTTTTCGATGGCATCGCAATCATCAGGATTCCTTTCAAGGATGCGATTATAATAGTCAATCTCATGAGGCTTCATGTCCTCTTCCAGAAATATCACGGGAAGGGCAAGATGCTCTCCATAGGCCTCATCAAAATCGATTGCCTCGTCAATCCTTCCAAGTTTTACAAGGCACTTGAACTTGGTTGTGAAGAGTGCATCAAAGTCTTTAATTTCAAGCCCCTCATCGCAAAGCTTCAATGAGGTTTCATATTCACCCATCGCATAATATACCAATGCAAGATTGCTTTTGAGATAGTGGTTGTCCGGATAGAGCCCGACACCCTTTTTTAGAATCTCCAGTGCCTCGCTGTCCCTGCCAAAGGCATAAAGGGCAAATCCCTTATATCCCATCGCATTGGGATTGTCCGGAAATTCCTCAAGTATCTCTTCTGATTTGGCGAGCAATCCCTCATAGTCCTCTTTAGCATAGAGCTCATCGCATTCCTTTATCTTTTCTTCCAAACTCATATCATCACCCGTCATCGTCATAGAACGGCTGGGCACCGCATTTCCACACCCTTGTAAACTCATCAGGCTCCTCGACCAATTCGAATTCAGTGAATGGGGCGATGATTGTGTCGAATACATTTTCAGGAACCATTCCCCTAAGATAGAGAATCTTTGTGCCTTTTGGAATCAATATCCTGTTGGTGTATTTAAGCTCCTTTTCAAAATCCGGATTGCTGCTTGCCTTGAATGGAATATTGGCCACAAAAATGCCATCAATTGCCTGTTGTTTCATTATGTCCTGGTCCAGCCTGAAGACGGCAGTCATGTCCTCCTCAACTTCAATTGAATGAATTTTCAAAAGAGCCAGAAGCTGATTCAGCGCCTCCGTTTCCTCATCAGATCTTTCCCTGAAGAGATTGAAAAACGAAGTTATGGGCATCTGGACATCCAGTGGAGTGTACGGATTCACCACGACCATGGAGTACCTGTCGCTTTGCTCAAGCATGTCCCTCAAGTGTTCCATCGGCAATACTATTGCAGAGCTCTCAAGGCCCGCTCTTTCCATCATCTCCTTGCTTGTAAACAGGGGCACTGCCCTCTTATCGCCGTCATAGGCCAGATAATTGATGTCATAGCCAACCTCCTTGCTGAATGAGGATATTTCTCCAGGTTCGCCGCTTTTGATTTCATCGAACATTTCATCGCTCATAATGACCGGAAGGTAGAGGCTTGACTTTTTGAATTCATCTACAAACTCCTGCTGCTTTGACGGTTCCACCCAACCCTGATTCATCTCGCCGATTAGCTCTTCAAGATAAGTGTTGTCGAGTATTCCTGATTTCTTTATCGCTTTTAGAGTATCGCTTTCTTCACCCATATCATCATCTCACTTAAATATTTATATTTAAATATGTACTAACAAATTAATAACAATTTCCATCTCAAAACATGCCCCCATCACTAATCATAATGTATTCCCATGCCGAAAATATGGTCTCCGCATCTTGGACACGGAATCCTATAGTCCACATATCTGCTTATCTCAAGGCCGCATTCGGGGCAGTTCACCTTCTCTGAAAGGTCAAAGTCATCTTCAGGCCTCTTGCGTTCGTCAATTACCATGTAATGGGAATCGAGGTATCTTTGATACCTCTTCTCACGCGCTGCAATCACCTCATCGATTTCCTCATGAAAGTCATTGAGGGCGTCCTCAATCACTTCCTCTTTTGTCATTGAGGGAAAAAGATAATTGGAATAGAAGAAGTGCTCATAACCGGGAATCCTGACGACGTAGTGGTTGTCCTCCCGCGTGATTGAGTATTGCGATTTTTTGCGGATTTCCTTAAGCCTTGAAAGCTCACGGCCGCATTTCTCAATGTAATTACGAATCCCATCCATCACGACTTTGCAGGGATCGTCAATGCAGTCAATGGCTTCGGTGATTGAGTAGACCTTAACGTATTTGGAGCAGTCCCTGCAGTAGCTTTCACTTACCTTTCCTGCGATTTTGGCGCCGTGCAATTTCTGATAGGTCATCATAAGTAGCAAAAAGTCCTCGGTCCATCCATGCTCATCGTCCCAGACGAAAACCCTTCCGTCATCCACAAGCTCCAGCCCGCATCCACTGCAGGTGTATTCGGTTACGTATGCCATAGCATCACCAATCAGACCAGCCTTGCCTGGCATTCCAAAGCCTTTTTGCAGACCTCTATAGCTTCTTCGTAGTTATCGCAAAAAAGCAGCATGTGAGCCTTTGCGTTAAGGCATTTGACATAATCCCTCACTTCAAGGCGATAGTTGTTTACGCTTCCAAGGATTTCGAAGGCCTTTTCATAGCTTTCAATCGACTCGTCAAGGCTTCCTGAAACCCTGGCCCTGATTAGATAGAGATCATAGTCATACGGATAGATTTCGATTGCCTTTTCGATGCATTCAAAAGCCTCTTCATGCCTTTCAAGCCTGACCAGTGACATTATCCTGCATTTGATTGCCTTGGGATTTTCTCCGATTTCATCGCAGATCTTGATGGCATCCTCGAATCTGCCCCTATCGTAGAGCACCTCCATCATTTCAAGACGGCCGTCCTTTTCGATTATGCAGCATTTGACAAGAGCATCATCGAATGTGTAGGACGGAATCTGAACACTGTTGTAATACTCAAGGGCCTCGTCATCACGACCGAGATAGATTAGCGCCTCAATCTTGTTTTTCATGAGCCAGTCGAAGTCCTTGTATTTGAGGCCCTCCTCGGCACACTCCAATGCCTTTTCATACTCCCCAATGGCAATGTAGACCAGTGCCTTGTTGTTGAGGACATATGGGTTTTTAGGGTGCAGATTCAGGTTGTAGTCAAGAAGCTCCATGGCCTCGTCGTAGCTTTTAAGATAGTACAGCGCTATCGCCTTGTAGTTGAGCGCCACAGGATTGTCGGCGTCAATCTCCAAAAGCTCGTCGCACTTTTCGATAAGTTTTTCATATTGCATTCTGATGTATAAATCCTCGATTTCGTCTAAAAGTTCTTCCCTTAACATATTGTCACCTCAAAACGGTTTTTAAAA
>CACWUH010000073.1 GCA_902764015.1 uncultured Methanobrevibacter sp.
CATAAGCCAAAAGAGATCAAGGCATTTCTCGATGACTATGTCATCGGACAGGAGGAAGCGAAAAAGGCGCTTTCCGTTGCCGTGTACAATCATTACAAGAAGGTCAATATGGGCGATTTCAGTGATGTCGAGCTTCAAAAGAGCAATATTCTGCTGGTCGGCCCGACAGGTTCAGGAAAGACCTATTTGGCACAGACCCTTGCAAAGATGCTGGACGTGCCGTTTGCAATAGCGGATGCCACCACCCTCACCGAAGCTGGATATGTCGGTGAGGACGTTGAAAATGTCCTTTTAAAGCTTATCCAGGCAGCCAACCATGACATCGAAAGGGCCGAGCACGGAATCATCTATCTCGATGAGATAGACAAAATCTCCAAAAAGGACGAGAACATGTCAATCACAAGGGACGTTTCAGGTGAGGGCGTTCAGCAGGCGCTTTTGAAAATCATTGAGGGCACTGTGGCCAGCGTGCCTCCTCAAGGCGGGCGCAAGCACCCGACACAGGAAATGCTGATCATCGACACGACAAACATCCTGTTCATATGCGGAGGAGCATTTGACGGAATGGACAAGGTTATCGAAAGCCGCATCGGAAAGAAATCCATGGGATTCAATGCCGACATCAAGGGCAAGGCCGAAATGGTGGATTCCGAAATGCTCAAGGAAATTCAGCCTCAGGACATAGTCAAATTCGGAATCATCCCTGAACTTGTGGGGCGCATTCCTGTTGTCGTTACCCTTGACGCTCTTGATGAGGATGTGCTTGTAAGCATTCTGACTGAGCCTAAATCCGCCATCACAAAGCAGTACAGGGAGCTATTTAAATTTGATGGTGTTGAACTTGAGTTTGAGGAGGATGCATTGGCGGAAATTGCCAGAATGGCCATGGACAGGGGCACCGGGGCAAGGGGCCTTAGGGGCATTCTTGAAAGCGTGATGCTCGACATCATGTTTGAGGTCCCTTCCGATGACAGCATTGCCAAGGTCATCATCACAAAGCAAACCGTAACCGAGGGGGCCGATCCGGAGGTGATTTATGAAGATTGGCCTATGGTGGTGCAGGTTTGATATTTTCTCAACTCCAATCGGATGCAGGGTTTGAAATGATTCATTCAGATTTCCCGCATCCGATTTTTTATTGTTTTTTTAACTAACAAGCGTTAGTTTTATATACTGGGTCGACATAATGTTAACTAACAAGTGTTAGTTTTGATATTATGAACAATAAGGAAAAGATTTTTCACGTTTCAATAGATCTGTTCTCAAAATACGGCTATGACGGTGTTTCAATCCGCCAGATTGCCGGTGAGGTGGGAATAAAGGAAAGCTCGATTTACAATCACTACTCCAACAAGCAGGAGATACTGACGACTATCTTGAACTATTACGTTGAGGAGATGGTCAGCGATGAGATACCTCTCGACCAGGCAAGCCTGAACATGGACAGGGGATTTGACTTTTTTTACCAGGCCGGCTGCGACGCATTCCTCTCAAAGCTCGAGGAAGAGGAGATGATGAAGATAACGAGACTGCTTTTCATTGAATCATACCACAACGATGAGGTGAGGGACTTTCTCAAAAAATCTATCATCGAGGCTCCGATTGAGGGATGGATTGTGCTCTTTGACATGATGAAGGCAAAAAATCTCATAAAAAGCGACTGCGACACAAGGCAGCTTTCAGAATCGTTTTTTTACTATGGGATGTTTCTTTTGTATGAGCATTTCTTCCTGAATTACCCTGAAGACGACGGGAAGTTTCTGGAGGACTTCATGCGCAAAACCCAAAGTCATGCAAGGATGATTTTCGATTCTGTAAAAATCGGAGGGATTGAATGATAATAAGGCTTGAGGATGAAGGCGATTATGTGGAAGTTGAGGAACTTGTGCGAAATTCCTTCTGGAATGTATACCGTCCGGGTGCATATGAGCATTTCATAGTGCACAACCTCAGATACGATGAAAGCTTCATCGCCAAACGGGCATATGTCATTGAAGATGGCGGTAAGATTGTAGGTCAAATCAATTATTCAATAGGCAAAATCAAATATGAAAATGAAATTGTTCCGGCGGCCATACTGAGACCTGTTGCAGTCGATAAAAAATACCAAAATCAGGGATTAGGATCAAAATTGATAACCTACACATTATCGATAGCTCAAAAGGACGGCATTCCATTTGTCCTTGTGGTGGGCGATGAGAATTACTACTCTCGTTTCGGCTTTGAGTCAGCATCAAAATACAACCTATATCTGGACGGAACTGATTTGAATGAGGAAAACTCCTTTTTTATGATAAGGGTGTTTGATGAAAGTGAACTTAAGGATGAACTGGGAATATTCCTCATTCCAGACGTGTTTGACGTTGATGAGGCAGAAGTGGATGAATTCGACAAGCAATTTGAATATAAAGAGAAATTAATCAAGGAAGGTCAGTTGGGTGTTTAGATGAAATATGTAATTATTAACGGTTCTCCAAGAGTGGGAAATACCTGCAAGGTCATAGGGCAGGTCAAAAGAAATCTGAAAGGTGAATTTGAGGAAATCCATTTGGCCAGAGAGGATTTAGGATTATGCAGGGGATGCTACAACTGCATCATGTTCGGAGAGGACAGGTGTCCCCATTATAAGAAACTCAATCCCCTCGTTGAGAAAATCAAAGGATGTGACGGCATAATCATAGGCTCACCGGTCTATGCAATGAACGTCACAGCGCTTCTTAAAAACTTCATTGACCACACTGCCTATCTCTATCACAGGCCGGAATTCTTCGAAAAGAAGGCACTGGTTGTTGTGACAACCGCTGGGGCAGGCCAGAAAAAGGTCGCCAAATATATCGATGAGACGCTGAGGCATTGGGGCGTGAATAAGGTCCACAAAATAACGATGGCATGCGGAGGAAAGGAGACCCTCGAGACAAAAGAAATCGACAAGGTCTCAAAGAAATTTGGCGATGATGTTGAATCCGGCAAGCTGCACTCTCCTAAATTTGCAGATGTATTATATTTCAATATTTGGAAGGCAATGGCGGTGTCTTCTGAACCAATCGAAGCCGACAGGGACTACTGGCATGAGACGGGTCTGGTTTATCATGACTTCGCACCTGAGGTAAAATTGAATCCGTTCAAGAGTCTCTTTTCAAAATTAATGTTTTTCATCATGAAAAAAGTTTTGAAATAATGCATTTGGCACTATATTTATAAATCACTTAATACATATATTATTATATTATTGATTTTAAAGTATGGTGTTTAAATGAGTGAGGATATTAAAAAAACCATTAGCGAATTGCATATTTATGAAAAGAAACTTCTAAAGGAACTTGAAGCCAACAGAGAGGCCACTCCAGCCGACATTGCAGCGAATACCGGAATGGACATCAAGTCAGTCATGAGTGCGGCAGGGTCACTTGCATCCAAGGACATAATTGAAGTCCACAAGGATGTTCAAAAGACCTATTCCCTGACAGCAGACGGGCTTGAATATGCCGAGCACGGACTTCCTGAACGTAAGATTCTTGAGGTCTTGGCCGAGAAGAAGGAAATCCCAATGAAGGATTTGGCCGACGAAGCCGGCATCGACAAAAAGGAAACTGGCATTGCACTCGGATGGCTTCGCCAAAAGAACTGGGCACAAATCGATAAGGGCGTTATAAACATTACTGACATCGGAAAGGAATTTTCAGACAAGGTCGGAGTCGATGAAAAGGTCCTCGATTATCTTAAGGCCAATGCTGATGGCGTAAAGCTTTTCACTGACGATTTGAGGGAAGGATTTAAAAAATTGACAGGCAGGAAAAACATTTTAAACATCAAAAAGGAAACCTCACACTCATTTACAATCCTGCCTAAGGGAGAAGAGATTCTCAAAATCGGCTTTGAAATCAAAGAGCAGGCAACCCAGCTGACCCATGAGCAGCTGAAAGATGGTGAGTGGAAAAGCCTTGAATACCGTCCGTACGACATAAACGCCGAAGCGCCTGTGATATTTGCAGGCAAAAAGCACCCTTTGAGAATAATCATCGATGAAATCAGGGAAATCTTTTTGAACATGGGCTTTTCAGAGGACAACGGGGAATTTGTGGAATCTGCATTCTGGAACTTTGACTCACTCTTCCAGCCTCAGGACCATGCCGCCCGTGAAATGCAGGACACATTCTATCTCAAAAATCCTTTGACATGCGATCTGCCTGACATGGACCTTGTAAAGCTCACTGCCGAAACCCACGAGACAGGTGCGGATACAGGTTCCATCGGCTGGCAATACGATTGGGATTATGACATCGCACGCCAGGCCGTCCTGAGGACCCACACCACAGGAATATCCACTAAACACCTATTTGAGCATGAGCCTCCAATCAAGATGTTTTCAGTCGGAAGGGTGTTCAGAAGGGAAACCTTCGACTACAAACACCTGCCGGAGTTCCACCAGGTTGAAGGGCTAGTCTGCGATGAAGGTATTAGTTATCAGAACCTTTTGGGTACCTTGAAGGAGTTCTATAAGAAACTGGGCTTTGAAGTTAGGTTTAGGCCAGCATACTTCCCTTACACATATCTCTCCACCGAAACAGAAATATATCTTGAGGAAAAGGAAAGCTGGATCGAGCTTGGAGGGGCCGGAATGTTCAGGCCTGAAGTGCTGAAGCCTTTGGGAATCAACCAGCCTGCACTCGCTTTCGGTTTGGGTATCGAAAGGCTTGCAATGATTCGCTATGATGTGGAAGACATCCGTATGCTTTACAAAAGTGACATCAAATGGCTTCGTGAAGTGCCTACAGTCAACGGGGTTGAATTATAGTGTCAATAAAGCTGGTTTCCTGGAATGTGAATGGAATCAGGGCAGTCTCCAAAAAGGAGGAGTTCTGGAACTGGTTCGATGAGACTGATGCAGACATCATCAACTTTCAGGAAGTGAGGGCATCTGAGGACAAGATTCCAAAGAAACTGGCAAACGTCACAGGATTTCACCAGCATTTCAATGAGGCTGAAAAGAAGGGATACAGCGGCGTGGGCACATACTCCAGAATCGAGCCGGTGAGCGTTACCCGTGGCTTGGGCGTCGAAGAGCTTGACAGCGAAGGCAGGGTTTTGAAAATAGCATATCCTGACTTTATATTGTATAACATCTATTTCCCGAACAGTGGAATGAATGCAAAAAGGCTTGATTTCAAGGTTGATTTCTGCAACGCACTGCTTGAACAGCTGGTTGAGCTAAAAAATCAAGGCAAAAACCTTGTCATCACAGGGGATTATAACATTGCCCACAATCCGATTGATGTCTACAATCCAAAAAACTGTGAGGGAAAGTCAGGCTATCTGCCCGAAGAGCGTGCATGGCTTGACGAGCTTGAAGAAGCAGGATTTGTCGACACCTTTAGGATGTTTGACGAGGGTGAAAACAACTTTACATGGTGGAGCTACAGAACCCGTGCACGGGAAAGGAATGCCGGGTGGAGACTAGACTACTTTTATGTAAATGAAGAAATGAAAAATAATGTGAAGTCAGCGGAAATCTTGGCTGACATCTACGGTTCCGACCACTGTCCGGTTACTTTAGAATTAGAATTTTAGGATCAGGCGACCTATAATATTGTTTTTATGTCGCCAATGTCATCGACTACTGCAATGTCCAGCTTTTCTTGTTTGATGTAGTCCCTATCATCTTCGGTAATGTCTGAGTTGATAAGAATTGCACCCATTCCAGCATTGACAGCACCTAATGCATCTTCCTTGAACTTATTTCCAACCATCAATGACTTTTCAGGGTTTCCCTTCATCTTTCTGAGGGCAACATCATAGATTAATCTGTTCGGCTTGTTTTTCCCAACCTCTTCGGAGGTGATGACCTCATCGAAAAATGAATGGATGTTGAGCCTTACAAGCTTTTCCCATTGCTTTATGGTTATTCCGTTGGATATGACTGCCAGGCGATAACCTTGGCTTTTGAGATAGATCAATGTATCGATGGTTTCGGGAAACGGCCTTAAAAGAGCCATCTTAACGTTGTGGTATGTAATCATTCCCAGCGCCACCAGCATAGGGTCCTCATGGCCTAAAACGACCTGGGTCAGCACGTTGAAATGCTTGCCGTAATTGGATCCCTTTTCACGGATAATTGTTTTTAAAACACCATATGCTTCATCCTTATCAAGAGGAAGTCCATTGTCTACCATTAGTCCTATTGCCGCTTTTCTTGCAGTTTCCGCAAAGTCTGATGTGTCAAGCAGAGTGCCGTCTACATCAAAAAATACTACGCGGTCATCATCATTTTTAATCATATGCTTAAATCTTTGACCTTAAAAATATTTATATTTTTAGAAAAATGCATCCAGGCTCTGCTGGACTTCGCCTACTGCCATGTCCTCTAAATCCTTTTTTGAATATCCGAATGAATACATTATTCTTTCAACGGCAGGAATCAGCTGGTTGTTGATGTAGTAGTCCTTGTCATAGTCATATCCTTCGCTGTATTCGTAAGGAACTGCCCTTTGGCTTATGGAGCCTTTTCCCTTGACGATGATGTACTGGATGATGGTTCCACGCGATACCTTGATTCCATGCTCCTCAATCCTCTGTGCGGCAACGACATGGGGTCCGACCTGCTTGTACTGGTTTAATGGCTTGGTTATTTGGGTGTGGATGATGAGCTCCTTTTTGTCGACATCGCCTTTCCTTATTCTTTTCATTACCTTTTTGACTTCTTTAATGGCCTTATCTGAATCCCCTTCTTTTAATATGGCCATCAGAACAGCTTCCTGGGTTTGTTTTACAATTGGCGCCCAGTCTCGTCTGACCAATTCAAGGCCTTTCGCTATGATTTCGCCGTCTTCAATCACGGCATACCTCTTTTTGCTGACGAAAAATCCTCTTCTGTAAAACCCTTCGTATTCCAGCTCCATGCTTTCTGGAAGGGTTGAATTGAGGTATTTCAAGAATTTTTGAGCCTGCGCCTTGATTTCGGCTTCAAGTTCCAGCTGTTCCTTTGTCTCCTGAACCATTTTGACACCAATTTTAGATATGTCCTTGGTGGTTATAATATTTTTCCAATGCAATTTTACAAATCAAAAGCAATTTTGTTGCCATGACATTGTAAAATTGAGCCTGAAAATTCTCCATATTACTTTTCAAATGCTCTCCGACTGCATTTATATCTGAGGCTTGACATACTATTTGTGAGGTTTGATAGAATGGAAAAAAGATTGATATCAAGTTATGATGAAATAAACGATACCTTCGTAGGCAAGGTGGACGGCGAACATGGATATTGTGCGGATTATGGGATTTCTGATGGAGTGTTTTTGGGAATAAACAATGCAAACTTCCCAACTTCCGTTTTTGTTCCCAACGCTTCTGAAGTTTTTAACACTTCCAAAGAAACTTTGGAAAGTGCCGACGTCAAAATCAACATCAACTGCTGTGATGGCTGCCTGTATTTTGACATGTGCATTGAGAACTCCAAGATCTGCTCAATCAGATGCAAGAACAGTTTCGGAATTCCGAACTTGAACTTTCTTATAGACAGTAACATCTAGTTGCTGTTCTATCTTTTTTGGGATGGTAAGATTCAGTGTTCGTTTAAAAATAAAAAAGGAATAAGGATTGTTAATCCTTATTTTTTAACTTTTACGCTTTTTTTAACAGTTTTTCCGCCGTAGGATACCTGGTATTTAACCTTTTTGCCCACTTTAAGTTTTTTAAGCACTTTTTTGGCAATGGTGTCCTTGACCGTTATAGGCACTGACATAATGAGGGATTCCATAGGCGGCAGCTGGTCAATGGAAATGTTGAGTAAAAAGTAATGGTCTCCTTTAGGAAGGTCTGCCATAGGGATTCTGGCAGTTCCATTGACTATGTTTGCAGAGCCGATCACTTCACTGTCAGGATGACAGCTTCCATTTCACCTTCAAACATGAAATACGGGATATGTGCTGTCGGACTTTCATAAATGAGTGTAGTTATCTCAAGGCTGTGCTCATCGGCATAATTCCTGTTATATGTCACATTGATGGCATGGTTTCCAAGAGCGATGCCTGTGAAATCCAATTCGTCGGTTTTAATTTCCAATTTTGATTCGTTGCCGGTGAATGATTTTCTATATGCTTCCTTTCCATTAATGGTGACTGTAACGGTTCCAGTAATGTTTTGGGAATCTTCAATAACTGCAATCGTATTTGGCATAAGAGAAATGCCCTGCTGTATCTCGCCCACATTCAAATCGATTTGGGAGGTGATGAATCGCACATATTCCTCTCCGACCAGATATGAGTCTTCTCCAAAGTCAAATGTCTCGTAATCGTCTGAAGTGTATCTTGCTGAAATCCTGTATTTTCCGGGGGTGGTCAAACCCAGTTCGTTTTTATTGATGTAAACCTGATTGCCCAAAAGCAGAGGGTCTCTTCCCTCATAATGCCTGTTATAGTGTTCAGCCCCATAAACGAAAACCGTAAGGTTGC
>CACWUH010000074.1 GCA_902764015.1 uncultured Methanobrevibacter sp.
ACAGTCTTGTTTGTGGTTTCTGTTTCGGTCACGTTAACGTGGAATTTCATGTTTGAAATTGCTTTTTCGGCTTCGGTGTAGTATGAATCCTCATCATGGCGGACAAGAATATAATAATTGTCGCCAACACTTATGTCCAAAACAATTGTGCCGTTCTCATCTGTGACCTTAACCTCATTTAAGACAATTTCATCATTGACAACTATTCCTACTGTTATGTTTTGGCCGGCTTCCCTATTGGACCTTGACGGAGTAATGGTGGAACTGCCAGTGTTTGTAATGCCGTTTGCTCCCCAGTATGTGACATTGGTAAACTCCCCAGTATGTGACATTGGTAAAACTAACCTCTGAATCATCACAGGAATAAATTGCATTTATAAGGTTATTCTTACCCATAAATGTGATTGTAATATTGTTTTCATTTATGGTTACATTTAAAGGAGTATTCTCATCTGCATTTGCCCTATTATTTAAGAAAGTGGAATTGAAAATAGTGAGAGAATCTGGAGAAAACCACACGTCATAGAAAATTGCAGAACCGATAGTTGCATTATTGCCTGTGAAATTACAATTTTCAACAGTGCCTTCTTCACCATGGAATATAATAGCACCGCCCCACTCACCAGCAGTGTTATCAGTAAAATTACAATTTGTTACAGTACCTGTATCATAATCGAATTGAATAGCTCCACCATCCCTAGCAGTATTATTAGTAAAATTACAATTTGCTACAGTACCAGAAGAAATACAGATAGCACCACCCTCCTCGGATGCGGTATTATTAGTAAAATTACAATTTGTTACAATATGTGTAGAACCTAAACCGACGTAAATTGCACCACCATAACTATAATTGCCAGTTGCTTTGTTATTAGTAAAATTACAATTTTCAACAGTACCGGAAAAAATCCAGATAGCACCACCATCATTGGAAGCAGTGTTATTAACAAAATTGCAATTTTCAACAGTATCAGAAAACATCCAGATAGCACCACCATCCCCGGAAGCAGTGTTATTAACAAAATTACAATTTGTTACATTACCATTACCCCAGAAGTAAACTGCACCACCATTACCATCAGGATAACTTCCAGTTACTTGATTGTTAGTAAAATTACAATTTGACACAGTACCATCATCCCAGAAGTAAACTGCACCACCATAACTATAATTGCCAGTCACTTTGTTATTAGTAAAATTACAATTTGTTACATTACCATTAGAGTTCTCAGCGAAATAAATAGCACCACCATTATTAGATGCATTGTTATTAGTAAAATTACAATTTGACACAGTACCAGAATTCATATAAACAGCACCACCACAACTGCCGTCGGCAGTTGCTTTGTTATTAGCAAAATTACAATTTGACACATTACCAGTTTCATCGAAGTAAATTGCACCACCACAACCATTATCACCAGTTACTTTGTTGTTAGTAAAATTACAATTTGTCACATTACCAGTATTCAAGAAGTAAACTGCACCTCCAAAGTATGCAGTGTTATCAGTAAAATTACAATTTGTCACATTACCATTATTCCAGAAGTAAACTGCACCACCACAGTATGCAGTGTTATCAGCAAAATTACAATTTATCACACTACCAGATTGGCTAAAGTAAATTGCACCACCGTAACCGCCATAGCTGGCATTTATAATGGTTAAATTTTTAATTGTTACATCATTTGCTTGTATGTGGAATACTCTTGCTTTTCCTTTGGCATCTATTGTGTATCCTTTCCCATCAATAGTAATGCTGTTATCGATTTTAATTCCGCTTGTATCAAAACCCTCATCATATTCATAGTTTCTGTCTAATTCTAATGTGCCGCTAGATGTTTCAGTAATATTCCTCTGTAGTTCGGAAAATGTTGCGACATTTCCTTCACTTATTATTTCTTCTTCATTTGCTTGCCCAATAGCTTGATTGTCGTCATTTACACTTATTTCATCACTTTGAGCTATTGGTATTGTATCTTCACTGGCTATTGCCGTGTCATTGGCATCACTGGCGCAAACGCTGGCAATGCTTACGAGAAAAATAGTCAATATTAATATGATCATGCTTTTTTTGTATTCCATTCTTTCAGTTCTCCCCGAAAAATAATTTGATAAAAATGTTTTAAACTATACAAACAATCTCAAAATCAATCGTTTATGCCTAAAACATTCAAATATGATTAGAAATTTATTGATGAACATATAAAAATATTGTGTTAAAAAAAATATACATCCCCTGAAATGAATGGCGCACAGCACGCCAATCGCAAATGCTAATTAAAAGCAAAGACATACTAAAAGCAAGGTGTGGGAATGAATCCGAAAAACTTCAAGTATCTCGAAAGCCTTCTGCAAAATGCCAGCATCATAAGCCTTACCTCAGACATAGTCCTGGACGGGGACGAATGCGAGGAGTTCAAATCCGGAATTGAGCTTGCAAGAAACGGCATTACCATCGAGGGAAACGGCCACACGATTGATGCAAGAAACGCCGCCAGAATATTTGAAGTCAAATCCAAAGACGTCACCATCAAAAACCTGATTTTCAAAAACGGCTCAGGCGTCATCGGCGGGGCGATACTGAATTCCGGCGAAGGGGAGCTTAGCATTGTCGGCTGCAAATTCACGCAAAATTCAGCAGAGCGAATAGCTGGATGCATCATGAACAGCGGATATGCCTATATCGAAGGCACAACATTTTCAAAAAGCATCACCGGAAGCGGCGGATGCATCTCCAACCAGAAAAGCGGCATTTTAGACATCACCGGCTGCACATTCAATCAGAACGCCTCAAAGTCAAACGGCGGATGCATCGAAAACCGGGGTGATGCCTGCATACAGGATTCTAAGTTCAAAAGCAACGAAACGCAAGGAGACGGAGGATGCATCGCCAACCAAATCGGCGCAGTCATGGATCTGGACGGATGCGAATTTCAAAACAACTCGGCTGAAAGAAACGGCGGTACAATACTCAATTCAGGAAATCTTACACTTGTCGGATGCGAATTTAAAAACAACTCGGCAGGCCAAAACGGGGGATGCATCCTCAACCAAAGGGATGGCGAAATCCGGTCAAGCGAATCGGACTTCATCCTCAACCATGCGATAATGAGCGGCGGTGCGGTCATGAACTGGGGAACCGTCAGCTTTTCCAAATCCGAATTCCGGAAAAATTCATCAATTAGAAGCGACGGAGGGTCCATAAACAACCAGGGCGAAGGCAGGCTGAATCTCGTCCTATGTGAATTTGAAAAGAACGTCTCCAGATTCGGCGGAGGAGCCGTCATGAACTGGGGAAGGGTGGATGTTGAGGAAAGCGAATTTCATGCCAACAAAACAGAGGAGGTGAGCGGAGGAGCCATCGCAAACATGCTCGAATCAGACCTGACCTGCCGAAAGAGCATATTCACAGTCAACGAATCGCGAAAGGTGGGAGCCTGCATCTTCAACGAATCGAGCGAATGCAGGATAACCGAATGCACCTTCAAAGACCATAGCAACATCAAGAATCTCGTCTACAACCGGGGCGAAGCAAGCGCAGCCGACTGCATTTTCAGGGACAACAAAAACATCGGATATCACATCTACAACGGCCCTGAAGCAAAAATGGACCTTCTGGCGGGAAAGATAACCTCCAACACCTCCAAAAAATCTGCCGTCCACAATCTTGGCGAGCTGACAGTAAGCAAAACCCTCTTTAACGCCAACCGTTCCCGAATGAAGCATTGCGCAGACATCCTGAACGAATCTATCATGACGCTTGACGGGCCCAGATTCGAATCGCAAGTAAAATGCATCCTGAACTCGGGCTGCATCTACATCGAAAGGCTTTCAAACGCCAAGGCAATCGAGAACCTCCCAAATGGACACATCGAATACATAGGAAAGTACGATGAGAGCCGGGCAAACTTCACAAGGCTTAACCGGATGATTAACGAAAGCGAAAGCGGAAAGGTCGTCCTTGATGAGGACATGAAGCTGGACGGCTACGAACTGAAGTTCTTCGAATGCGGAATAGAGCTTTGCCGGGACAATCTGGAAATAGACGGCGGCGGACATACAATAGACGGCGGCGCCCGGACAAGGATATTCCTCATAACCGCAAGAAACGTCACCCTCAAAAACATCACCTTCAAAAACGGCCACTCGGCAAACCGTTTTGAGGAGCATGCAAACGGAGGAGGGGCGCTCAAGATAACGAAAGGCGCCTCGGTGAACCTTGAGGGCTGCACATTTAAAAAAAACACATCAGCTGACGACGGAGGGGCAATACTCAACAGCGGAACCGTCCGCTCACACAATTCAACGTTCGGCTCCAACCATGCCGGATACTACGGCGGGGCCATGATGAACAGGGGGCTGATGCATTCAAGGAAAGATTCCTTTGATGACAACTCCTCATGGATTGCGGGAGCCGTCTACAGCAAGGGCAGGCTAATCATCGAAGATGACATCGCCCTTGGCGAAAACCACTCCGAGTTCAGCCGGCCAATCTACAATGCAGGATGCGTGAAGATGAAAATGCCTGATGGAGGCCTTGAGGATTCCATCACAAATACCGGCGAAATCAACAGGGCCATCGAATGGCAACCCCTGACGGATTTGAATGAACTTGAGCATGACATCTCTCTTGAAAAGAGCATGAAAGCCAAAGAAAGCTGCAAAACCGTCATCATCACTGACGACATAACCATAGACGGTACCGGACACACAATCGACATGGGAGGCCATGACATCAGCTTCAGGGTCGATTCGAATGTCGTTTTAAAAAACATCACCATCAAAAACATCCGCCTTGAAGGAAACTTTGCAGAAATCATCAAAAGCGCCACACTCGAAAACGTTAGATTTCTCTCAAACACCCTCACCGGCGAAAGCTGCCTCATCAAAAACAGGAATCGCTTAAAGATTACAGAATCCCTCTTTGCAGACAACAATGCCCGGCATGGAACGCTGATTGCAAACGAAGGGCATCTGGAGATGTCCTCATCGAAATTCATTAACAACTCCTCAAAAAGCGGGGCGGGGATAATGAGAAACATTGCCGAAGCATCCATCAGCGATTCGCTCTTCATGTGCAACATTTCCAGAAAGGAAGCGGGATGCATCCGAAGCGAAGCGTCATCCTCACTTGACATCTCCGATACGGAGTTTATCTCAAACGTCAGCCACACCGACGGAGGATCAATAGCCGGCGCAGGGAAGTTGAACATTGACGGATGCGGATTCATGAAAAACCAAGCTAAAGGCATCGCAGGTGCAATATTGAACCTGAAAGGGGGCAGGGCGAATCTTGAAAACTGCATTTTAAAGGGAAACTCTTCAGGCAAGGCAGGAGGGGCCATCACCAATTTCGGCAGTCTTGATTTGAACGGATGTGAAGTGCTTGGCAATGAAACGAAGCGCAACGGCGGAGGCATAAACAGCCAGGACGGAGGAAGCGTCAATGCCAAAGGCTGCAGCTTTGAAGGAAATTCCGCCGAAGGAAATGGCGGGGCTATATGGACATATTCAACCGCCGATGACCTCCTAAGCCTAATGGACTGCAAATTGAAGGACAACCTACCAGATGACATCTGCTAATTGCTAAAAGACACATGCGACCATCTGTCAGTGCCGATGATGGGGACTGAAGGCACCTTAAAAAAACAATCTTAAACCTTATATAATTAGAACAATATAAAATTAATGGGTTATTCAAACCATAGGAGTTATACAAATGAGATGTGTTGGTACTGTAATTCGTGGAATAAGGACACCTATTATTAAAAAGGACGATGATTTGGCCACAATTGTTGTGGATTCACTGATGGCAGCAAAAGAAAGCGAAGGATTTGAATTCAGGGACAAGGACATTGTTGCAATAACCGAAGCGGTCGTGGGAATTTCAGAAGGAAACTACGTGACCGTCGACGACGTTGCAGCTGACATTGAAAGCAAGTTCCCGTCCAAAGACATTGGGGTCGTGAACCCTATCCTGAGCAGAAACAGATTTTCAATCATTTTGAAAGGTATTGCAAGAGGAGTGGACAAGATCACCCTTCTCACATCATTCCCGTCAGACGAGGTCGGAAACGGAATCATGGATGAGGATTTGCTGGAGAAAAGCGACTTCAACCTTGCAAGCACAATAACCGAGGACGAATACAAGAAGTTCTTCGGCTCATGGATCCATCCGTTCACCGGAATCAACATGGTCGACTTCTACCGTGAGCTCATCGAAAGCGAAGACTGTGAAGCGGAGTTTGTCTTTACAAACGACATCAAGACAATCCTCAACCACACAAAGGACGTCCTTACATGCGATATCCACACAAGATTCAAAAGCACAAAACTGCTTAAAAGCTTGGGGGCAAACGTCTACGGCCTTCACGAAATCCTCACAGAACCTGTCGGGGATTCAGGATGCAACCCTGACTACGGTCTTCTGGGTTCAAACAAGGCAACCGAAGAGAAACTGAAGCTCTTCCCTAAAACCGGGCAGGCCCTTGTTGAAGAGGTCCAGAAAAGGCTCATTGACCTGACCGGCAAGCAGATTGAAGTCATGGTATACGGCGACGGCGCATTCAAGGACCCTGTCGGAAAGATTTGGGAGCTGGCCGATCCGGTCGTTTCACCGGCACACACCGCAGGACTCGTCGGATATCCAAATGAAATCAAGCTCAAATACGTTTCAGACAACAAGTTCGCAGACCTTGAAGGCGACGAGCTCAAGGAAGCAATCAAAAATGAAATCAAGCAGAAGGATGAAAACCTCACAGGACAGATGATTACCGAAGGAACCACCCCAAGGGTGCTGACTGACCTTATCGGTTCACTGTGCGACCTGACAAGCGGTTCCGGAGACAAGGGAACTCCTGTAGTGTTCATTCAGGGATACTTCGATAATTTGGCTGACGACTGAATTATCCAAAACCCTTCTTTTTTTTAATTTTTAAAAACTTCAAAGAATGTTTTAATTATTAATTTTCAAATGTTATGGGCTTTAAACTATGAAATTAAAGCATGGATTTACTGATTTTTAATATGTGTCGCGAAAAATATTGTAAAGTGAAAACAATATTGATGGGACCTTACAACAACCTTTAAATAGTAATAGAACATAATAATAACTAATTAAATAATTTTAGTTAGAGTAATTATTTGAGGTCAAACAATGCCAATCAATTATCACTATCCCACAGATTCCAAAAATATTGATTTAGAAAACATCAAAGAACATTTAAGGAACATTGTTAAAATTATTTTAGAATCTCCAAAGTATTTAATCAGCAAGATAAAGTCTGAGAAGCATGACCTAAACTATGAGGAAACATTGGAATTAAAAGAAATTAACAAGAATATAAACCAGTTATACCAAATAATGGATGAAATTGCTATTCTATTGAAGGAAAGTCCATTATTCAATGACGAATATTTCGATTTTTGTGAAATTGAAGATATGACCAAATATACCTTGAATAGGGAATATTCATTAATTCAAGATTCCGATTTAGAGTTTATTTTGAAATTGGTTAAAAACTTTTCCGAGTTAATAGATTATAAAATCGATTTAATCGAAAATGATGATTTCGATGAAAAATCCTTTGAAATTAAATATAATTCATATTTAACTAATTTCAACAACTCCCAAACCTACTTTTACAAAAATATTTGCGATGAATCTCTTGATGATGATTTATTCATCAAATACACCAACATAATAAGGGGTTAGTGCAATGGATTATTTTTTAGACACTAATGTTGAGATAGGTTATGTTTTCTGTACTGATCCATGGAACAAGGAATCTGTTCAGCTTTTTGATATTGAGGACACTCTTCATTATTCCTACTGCGTAAATGAAGAGTTCAATCTAAAATTCAATTCAATCTTGAACCTCTCCAGCTTGTAGAAGCCGGAGATTCTTAGGCCATGCCTATTTTTTCGTCAAAGCATTTCCATTCATAATAATATGTGGATTTTCCTTGACTATTAGGCATGAA
>CACWUH010000075.1 GCA_902764015.1 uncultured Methanobrevibacter sp.
AATGGCTCCTTCCTTCTTGTCGTATTTGTCCTGGGTCTTGCCGAATATGAAGCATAATATTGTAACGAATATCATGAACAGGACATCTATGAGCAGGCTTGAGTCAAGAGGTATTGCGCTTATGGCGCTGCTTGCACCGAGTACGAACAGTATGTTGAAGATGTTTGACCCGATAACATTACCTATAACCAGCTGATTTTCTCCCTTCTTTAAAGCGGTAATTGATGTGACAAGTTCAGGCAAAGAGGTACCTATTGCCACAATGGTCAAACCTACCAATGTTTCGCTCATTCCGAATGCGATTGCTATAGCTGAAGCGCTGTCAACAACCAGGTCTCCACCGATTATGATGCCTGCAAGCCCAACGATAATGAAAATTATGCTGTATGGAAGGCTGAATTTAGGCTTTTCAACTTCCTTGGCTCCTCCGGATTTATGGGTGGTATAAACAAGATATGCGATGTATGCAATCATGATGATAAGCAGGATTATACCTTCAATGTTTGTGATGTCCCATCCGATGATTATGAATATTGCCCACAGTATTGTGATTCCCACAAGGAATGGCAGGTCCTTTTCAAGAACTTGCTTTTCCATTAATAGTTCGCTTAAAAGCGCGGCGATACCGATGACCATCAGCATGTTGAACAGATTGCTTCCGATAACGTTACTCACTGCCAGCGCATTGCTGCCGGTCAGTGATGAGGTTATGGAAACTGCGGCTTCAGGAGCGCTTGTTCCGAGTGCAACAATTGTCAAACCTACAATGACGGTAGGTATTTTCAAAAGGGAAGCGATGCTGCTTGCCCCATCTACAAAAAAGTCAGATCCTTTAATCAAAAATACAAATCCGACAATCAGCAAAACAACTTGAATTATTATTGATCCATCCATTTTCATTCCTCACTGCTTTCCTCTTCCGGACCCAAATCGGTGACGATGACCTTGTCGATTTGATGGCCGTCCATGTCTATGATTTCAAAGATGAATCTTCCGCATTCAAAGACTTCCTCCTCATCAGGAATGGTGCCGCTTATGCTGAGTATGAATCCAGCTAAGGTGGTGTAATTGTCTTCTTCCTCGTCAGGAAGCGGTTCCTTGAAGTCAAATAATTCCTTGAACCTGTCGATAGGATATCTTCCGTCAATCAGCCATGTTCCGTCAGCCCTTTGAATCGCTTGAGGCTCATCCTCCTCGTCGATTCCCGGAATGTCTCCCACGATGCCTTCAAGCAGGTCGTTCAGGGTAATCAGTCCTTCAACGCTTCCGAATTCGTCAACTACAAGTGACATGTGGACATATCCCTGATTTTCCTTGAATTCCTTAAGCAATTCCAAGGTTTCAAGGTGTTCTGAAACCACCAACGGTTCCTTCACGATTTTGTGCACGTCAAATTCATCATCAGTGAACATTGATGCGAGAATATCCTTTGCCTGAACGACTCCTATGAAATCGTCCAGCTCTCCGGACGCAATAGGAAAGATGGACCTTCTGCTTTCGATGATTTTCACCTTGTTGATTTCCCTGTCGTCTTCAAGGTCAATCCAGATTATCTCGTTTCTTGGGGTCATTATGCTTTCGACCTTTTGGTCATCAAGCTTGAAAACCCTTTTGATGATGTCCTCTTCCTCTTTTTCGATGGTTCCGTCTTCCCTTCCTTCCTTAATCATCAGCTCGATTTCCTCTTCGGTCACGACATCCTTGTTTTTGTTTTCAATTCTAAGAAGCCATAAGAGAAAACTGCTTGATTTGGCTAAAATGAAGCTTACTGGCTTTGAAACCTTTTCAAGAACAAGCATGCTTTTTGCAACTTTAAGCGCAATTCTTTCAGGGTCGTTCAATGCGATGACCTTAGGCACAATCTCCCCAATGACCAATGTCAGATAAGTTGTGACGATAACGACTATCGCTACGCTTACAGGTTCACTGTAAGGAATAAAAGAAATGTATTTTGACAGAGGTTCTGCCAGTGTGACTCCACCGAATGCACCTGTCAAAACGCCAATCAATGAGATTCCGATTTGGACTGTTGACAGGAATTCATTAGGGTCTTCCAATAAATCGAAAACAATTTGAGCGTTTTTATTTCCTTCTTCCAGGTATTTCTGCATTTTAGCTTTTCTAATGGATACGACGGCGAGCTCCGCCATTGACAGGTATCCGGTAAGTATAATTAAAATTATTATGATAATTATTTCGAGTGTCGTTCCAATCATTTCTAACAAACCAATTAAAACTATTTCAATTCGCTGGCCCTCATGAAGCCGGTGTTTCCATATATCTTATCCTGCATCTGCTGTACCGCTTCGGAGGCCTCTTCTCTTGTAGCCACCTTTTGAAAAATGCGTCTTGATTTTACTTTCAGGGTTTTTCCGCAAACGCATTTGCGTGTAGCCACCCCTTGCTTTGCATATAGTGCCCTTCCACAGTCACAACGAAATATCAGATACATGGTCTTTCCATTTAAAATCAATAGTAATTATAATATTATCAATATATTATATAAAAGTATCATTATCCTCCAAATATTTTCATGAATAGTGGTATGAAAACTTTTGAAGGTAAAATCACCAGGGTTGCAATGCTGACTCCCAGGTTAGTTCCAATTACAACAAGAAGTATTCTGAATATGTTGTTGTTCCATAAATCCCTGAAACTTTCGATATGGGCCAGATTCTTGATGTCGCTTTGCCTGACTTTTCTGAATTTGGCTTCGCACAGGCCTGAAAACCATCCTGCGGCAAGCAACGGGTGAATGATTGTCAATGGGGCGACAACGCCTCCGACAATTGCTGACTGAATTTTGGACCCGGAAAGTATGGATCCGATGAATCCCATAATCATGCTGATTGCAATGAACTCATAGATGTTCCATGTGATGTTTATCCCGCTAAAATATGCCAGAAAAAATATCACAACAAACAGGATGGGAATCATTGCCAGAAGTATTTTGACCCATGGGATTCCATTCTTTTCATTGATAACTTCCAGATCCCTTAGGTTAGGCAATGTCTCTGGATTGTCCAGATATCTTTCAATTCCCGGCTTATGGCCCGCTCCGACAACGGCAATGACATGGTCTTGAGGCAGATTCATGATGCTTCCGGCAAGGTATGCATCCCTTTCGTGAACAAGGACTTCATGAACGCTTGGGGCTTCGTCTTTAAACATTTCCATCAAATCATCCAGGTTCTCAGGATTTTTAAGCTCCTCAACATCCACTTCCTCCTCGTCTCCAAATCCGAATACGGAAGCTATCAGGCTGAACATGAATTTGGCCTTTTCAATGAAGCCCATCTTGTTCAATGCCCTCTGCAGAGTTATGCCAATGTCCCTGTCAATCAGGGCTATCGGAATTCCCAAATCTTCGCTCGCTTCAATTGCGCCAATCATTTCAGAACCTGGCGCAACGTCCAAATCGGCTCCGACTTTGGATTGGAAGTAGCTCAAAAGGGTGGTTGTAAAGAACAGCCCGACCTTGTTTTCCTTGATGATTTTGGAAACTGAGATGGTGTCATCCTGTTCGATGCCCATCATTTCCTGCTTCAATTTTATGTATCGGCCTCTGTCAAGCTCGATGGCAACCACGTCAGGTTGGTCTTCGTAGATTGCATCCTTTACTTCCTCAACGCTTTCCTGCGATACGTGAGCAGTACCTATAATCTTTAAACATTCTCTTTTCAAAAAAACACTTCTCTGTAAATTATATTATCTAATTATTATGAAATCTAAATATATAAAGTTAATTCATTGTCATGATATATGGCGACATTGTCGGTTATGTTTTTCAAAAGGGAAAGCTCAATGTCATCCTTGTAGCCAAGATCAATTAGCCTTTTTGCAGTTCTAGAATTTAGAAATGCATCTTTTACCAGTTCGTAGTCTCTTGTTGCTAGAATTGCTGCTTTTGCATATTCACTTAACTCGCAGTCATCCAGATTTTCGCTTATCCAGTAGAGTATCTCACCGGCAGCCAGAAAATCCTCTATTGCAAATTCTCCTTTCACTCCTGCCATCACGACGTCAATGTGTTCGCCGGCCAGTTCAATGCTTTTTAGCCCGACCGCCTTTGCATTGACCATTGAGCCGACCAAAACTTTCGAGTTCATATTCTCAAGGATTCGGGTTCCGTTGGTGGATGTGAAAATCAGGGTATCTTCAGAGGTCTCGAAATCTTTAATCACAGAGGGGCTGTTTCCAATGTCAAAGCCTTCAATCTGTTTGCCGCTTCGCTCGCCTGCAAGGACTCCTCCAAATTTGTCCTTTAAATCCAAAGCTTCTTCAGGGGTAAAGCATGGAATTATCCTTTTGAAACTGTTCAACGCCAATGTAATCGTGGTGCTTGCCCTCAGGGCATCGACCATTATGGAAACGTCGCCGCTTGAACTTTCCTCAAAACTCAATGTCACTTTCATGAAGTAATTTATATTGAAATAGTTATATAATTATATTTATGAAGATAGTCACAACCCCCATGTGTGAAGAGATAGTGAAGCTTGCTGGCATCAAAGATTATGCCGTAAACAAATTTCCTCAAAAAAGCGATGGGGATTTAGCGATTTTGCTTTCAGAAAGCAAAGTGGAAATGGATGCAATTCAGATTAAAATCAATACATCCCGACAGATTTTTGAAAGCATTAAAAAGGTTTCAGGCCTTACAGATGAAGAATTAAGTGATGAAGAGATATTGGTTTATTTTAAGGACTATGAACTTTGTAAAAAATACCTGAATCATGATTTTGAAAGGGGTGTCAATGTTAAGGTTTATTCTGAATTTTTAAAGGATATCGTTTCAGATGTGGGTTTTAATATAGTGTCAGATAATTTTGATTATGTGATATATCCGGATTATCTAATAGATAAGGTTGAAGAGACTGAAAACACTGTTGAAATTCCTTCCCATAACTCCATTTCAAAAAATCCCTTCGATAAGGCCGAATTGAGATATTCGATTTTAGAAAATTTAATATAATATATGAATTATAAATATTAATATTATAATTGCATTTTTTGAGAGTGTTAGGAATGTATGAAACATTGATATTTACTGGTGGAGTTCACAAAAGTGAAGAGATAAGAGAACTGATTGAAGATTTGGGGGGATTTATTCTTCAAGACAGCATTCAACAGATGGAACTGGTCCTGAATATGGCAGTTCCGCTGGAAGATGTTGATAAGATTGAAGAAAAATCTAAAGAATTGTTGGCTAAGCTATCTGTTGCTCCTATGGCAGGTTCCGAAATCGCCATTGTCTCACCTACACTTGCAAGGCACCATTTGCCTCATGCGGCATGCGACATTTCCGAATATCTGCGTGAATATGGTGCAAAGGACAACATGATAGGTCTTGCAAGGGGAGACGGCAAGGGAACTTCCGGAATCACCGAAGAGGAACGCGATTTGATTGAAGAGCATGACATTGCAATCTTTGCATTGGGCAGCTTTGAGAACTGCATCAAGGAAAAGGCTTTCCTTTATGACAATATCGATGTCCCAGTAATCGTAACCGGAGCACCTGATATTGATGTGGATGAGCTTCCTGGCGCCGATGCATATGTCGGAGGCCTTGGCAGAATCCCTAGAAGACTCAGAAGAGGTCCAGATATCCGCGCACTCGATAAATTGGTCGAAACAGTTGAACAAATCCTGAATGACAAAAAACGTGAAATGGCTCTTGACCCTCCATTGGTGCCATCCATTGTAGTCAAAAATGCAATTGAAAATCAGATTAGGGAAATCAAGGATGTCATTTCCCCAACGCCGGTAACCTCTCAATTGGACGGCGTGCGCGTAAAGTTGAATTATGATACTTACGCTAAAGACATTGGCAATGTGGTCATCGACGGCAAAAAACTGTCTGAAATTGCCGAAATCAAAAAATCAAAGATGTATGATTATATCTTGGTAAAAATAAACAGTGAGAGTTCTCTTGTTGAGGATTCTGACTAACTCTCTTTTTTTATATTCTTCGCATGCCGAAGAAGTTTATTGCATCAACCAGGTCGTTGAACTGTTCCAGCTCTCTTTCTATGACATTTTCGTCAATCATGTCAATGCTCAGTTCTCCGTCAACAGTCAACGTATCCGGGCCACGGCCAATGAGCCTGTCATTGCCATCGGCACTCAGGATTCTTTCAGCATCGAGCTGGTGAACAAATGACCTTCCGGGGATTATGACTGCATCCTTGATTTCGGCCAAGTCCAGTTTCTCAAGGTCTTCCTTTGTAATAAGGCAGGCTATTTCCTTTTCGACCCCAACTACATTAACGCTTTCGGCATTGATTTTGTCGAAAATCTTTGAGATGTAGGGTTCAGCTATCTTTGATGTGATGATTGTCGCTTCGCCGGTCACAGGCTTTATGAACTGCAAGAACACCTCATTTTCATCCTTGGCAATTGCAAATGGTCCTCCGGTTTCAGGATCGCACAGTGGTGTTCCGCTTACTCTGAATTTGTATTCGGAGTTGATTTGGTGCACAAGTTCGGCAAAGTCTTCAACGGGCTGGGACTCGATGCCCTTGATGATTGGTTCATTTCCCAAAATCAAACCCTCGTTGAATGTGTTTGCAAATCTCATAAGAAGCATTCCCTTCGCACCCCATTCCTCAAGGGAGTTGCAGGTTTGCCTTAAGACATCGCCGTCATTTACTCCTGGAATGATAACTGCAGCGCCGGTAAGCTTTATGTTTTCACAGAATATTTGGCATGCCTTTAATGCCTCTTCTGGATTCGGGTCCTTCACCCATTCCTTTCGAAGTTGGGGATCTGTTGAAAATACGGTGAATGATACTTCATTGACGCCGTTGTTAATCAGTCTTGTAGCCATTTCGGCATCGCTTATGCCCTTGCCGCAGGTATATCCCAACACTGAAGAGATGGAAAATTGGTTTAGATTTGCAGTTAAGGTTTCAAGGTGGGGATAGCAGCTTATGTCTCCTCCTCCACTGATGTAGGCGCTGATGTCTCCTTGTGGCATTCCCATCATTAATGAGGTTTGAATTTCGTTTATGACTTCGAATGGTGATTTGAAATCTCCTTGTGTTTCGGAGACTCCTTTGCTGCACCTTTCACACCCGATTTTATTGGGTAGGCAATGTGCACATCCGAAACTTTTCACATCCTTTACCTTTCTGAAGTAACAGTATTTGCAAAAACCGTTGCAGTCTCTTCCAGGTATCCCTCCGACATCTGCTACAAGTTGCATATTAGTTAATTTTATTTTCATTTTATTTAAAAATTTCATGATTTTTTTCACAAATTTTTTGTATTACTTTTAGTATTATTTATTACTATGAAGCTTGAAAGTAATAATTTTTTATTTTACTTTATTTTTAAAAATAAGAATTATAATAATTTTATATTGGTTAAAAACCTAATATTTTAATTAAATTAAATTAATATTAGAAAATTTTTAAAATACTCTAAAAAAACTCGTTTTAATTGATAATCAAAAGTATTACTTTTATGCTATTTTTTCTTAAACGAAAAATCTTTTATTATACTTTATAAACTTTTCTAAAATATTCCATAGGTAATCTTTATATTATATCTTTTATAAAATAAAATTTGTATACCATATGGCTGGCTATTGCAAAAACTTGCTTTGTAGCTCAACTCAATTT
>CACWUH010000076.1 GCA_902764015.1 uncultured Methanobrevibacter sp.
GCTAATGCTATTGAGTTAGGCGGTACTTCCGCTACTGTTGAAGGAAACACCATTGTTGCTAATGGTAATTATACTGCCGGAATTATTTCCACCATCCCTGACCTAACAGTTAAGGACAATATCATAGCTGTTAATGGATCTAACGTTGGTGAAAATGAAACTGGCGATTCCTATATGAAAAAAGATGTTTTAGGCATTGATGTAGTTTCAGGCGTTGCTGAAATCACTGCAAATACTATCTCATCCAATGGAAATAAAACAATTGATGTGGGCAATACCAAGTCTGTTATAAGTGGAAATTCATTGGTTGCAAATAATACAGTCGGTGATAAAACTATTTCCTCAACTGGTAACGCCACCATTTCAGGAAATGCAGTTCTTAAAACTGTATTGTCTGGCGGTTCAGATATTGACATGATTTACGGTGAAGTTAAACCATATTCTGTAAAATTAACTTATGAAAATGGTACTGCTTTGGCTAATCAGACAGTTACTGTTACCATCAACAATAAAGTTTTCAAAGCTGTTACTGGTGCAGATGGTATTGCGTCATTCAGCATTTCCGGTATTATAAAGGGTACTTTTGATATTGAGGCTGTTTTCGCTGGTGATGATTATAATACTTCTTCAGTAACCAAAAATACTCTTGTCGTAAAACCAATAGTAACCAAATTGACTTATGCCGCTTCCCAAACAGTTTTATTGACTGCGGTTAAAAAAGGTTCCTACTATAAAGTTGTTTTGAAGGATGCTTCTGGCAAAGCTTTAGCTAATAAGAAAATAAAAATCACATTTAATGGTAAGACTACTCCTTTAACCACAGGTTCTAATGGTGTAGTTTCATTTAAGCTCGCCGCTACTAAAGTAGGCACTTACAAATTAACCATTAAGTTTGATGGTGATAATTATTATGCTGCCGCTACCGGTTCAGCAACCATCAAAATTAATAAAGAAGCAACTAAACTTGCCGCTAAAAAGAAAACTTTCAAGGCAAAAGTCAAAACCAAAAAATACACAGTTACTTTAAAAGACAGTAAAGGCAAAGCAATTAAGAAAGTTAAACTTACCTTAAAAGTTAAGGGCAAAAAATACACTGCCAAAACAAATTCCAAAGGTAAAGCTACCTTTAAAATTAAAAAATTAAATAAAAAAGGTACTTTCAAAGCTAAAGTTAATTTTGCTGGAAACAACTTATACAAGGCTGTTTCAAAAACTGTTAAAATTAAAGTTAAAAAATAGGGATTTTTAATCTCTATTACTTTTTTTATTTTTTCATATAGATTACTCAATTTACAATAACTGTTTTTCAATTGCCAATTAATAATCTGCAATGTAATCTTATTTATCCATACACTTGCTTTCAACACATATAGTTTAATCAATCATCTCTTCAATAATATGCATGGAAAAATTTGACCTTGAAATCATAATGATGATTTCATAAAAAATAGTAAAGAAAGTAAATTAGCGTCGACTAATCTACTCCATCGCATCCTTGACCCTGTCAAAGATTCCTCTTTTGACCTGCTTGATTTCGTTTCCGCTGATTTCAGCGAACTCCTTAAGCAGATCCTTCTGTTTTGAATTTAATTTCTTAGGAACCACAACGTTGACGGTGACATACATGTTTCCTCTACCTTGGTGCCTTACGGAGTTCATGCCCTGGCCCCTCAGCTTGAATACCGTTCCGCTCTGTGTTCCTTGAGGGATTTTGAACTCAACCTCCTTTCCCTCAATTGTAGGAATGCTCAATACGTCTCCCAATGCGGCCTGTGGGAAGCTGATCTGCTGTTCCATGTATATGTGGTCGCCTTCACGGGTGAACTTTTTATCTCTTTTTATATGTACTGTTACTATCAAGTCCCCTTCAAGTCCTGCAGCCTCGCCGCAGTTTCCTTCGCCCGGCACCCTTAGGTGGTTGCCTTCATCGACCCCTTCTGGAATTTCGATTTTGATTGTTTTTGTTTTTCTCTTGCTTCCTTTTCCGTGGCAGTCATCACATGGGTCTGTGATTATCTTTCCTGTTCCTCCACATTCCCTGCATGGCCTTACATTGACCATCTGGCCCAGGAAAGTGTTGCTGACTTCCTTAATCTGGCCGGATCCTCCGCATGTTGAACATGTGGCAGGATTTGAGCCCGGTTTTGATTTTGAACCGTGACAGGTCGGACACAGTTCGCTTCTTGTAATCTTGATTTCCTTTTCGCAACCTTGGAATGCCTCTTCAAGGGTGATAGGCACTTCAGTATAGATGTCTGAACCTCTTTGAGGTCCTGTTCTGGCGTTTCTGGAACGGGAACTTCCTCCGAAGAACATGTCGAAGATGTTTCCGATGTCGAATCCCTGGAAGATGTCGTCGAAGTTTACGTTCTGATAGAAGTCTTCAGCCGTGAATCCGTCCATTCCCGCATGACCGTACTGGTCATACCTTTGACGCTTTTCGTCATCAGACAAGACAGCATAAGCTTCACTCACTTCCTTAAACTTATCTTCTGCATCTGGTTCATCACAAACGTCCGGATGGTATTGTCTGGCTAATTTACGATAAGCTTTTTTGATTGTCTTCTCGTCGGCGTTCTTGTCCACCCCGAGAACCTCATAATAGTCACGCTTGTCTGCCATTTACTCACCTTAAAAAAATAATAAATAGAATAAATAATAGTTTTATTTTAATTGCTAGTTTAACTATTTTTTTGATTCTGATTCTGATTTTGCTTTTAACCTAACAATCCAATAAAACTGTATTATTTAATCTAATCGTCTTTTACTTCATAGTCTGCATCTATTGTGTCATCGTCGCTAGCGTCACCGGCACCTGCGTTAGGGTCAGCTCCAGCTTGTTGCTGTGCTTGTTGCTGTGCTTGTGCTTCGGCCTGTGCCTGTTGGTAAATTCTTACGCTGATTTCCTGAACTGCATTTGAGAGTTCATCGGATTTTGCTTTGATGGCATCAACGTCATCGCCGGCTATGAGTTCTCTTAATTCGGCTACAAGTCCTTCGACTTTAGTCTTTTCATCTTCAGATACTTGATCTTTGAGTTCATCTAAGGTTTTTTCTGAAGTGTAAATTAATGAGTCTGCATTGTTTCTGATTTCGATTTCTTCCTGCCTTTTTGCATCCGCTTCGGCGTTCATTTCCGCTTCCTTGATTTTCTGTTCGATTTCGTCATCGGACAGTTTGGTTGAGGAAGTGATTGTGATTGCCTGTTCCTTGCCTGTTCCCTTGTCCTTTGCGGTAACGTTGATGATACCGTTAGCGTCAATGTCGAAGGTCACTTCAATTTGTGGCACTCCTCTAGGTGCAGGTGGGATTCCCACAAGCTGGAAGCGTCCGAGGGATGTGTTGTCCGCTGCCATTTTCCTTTCACCTTGCAGCACATTGATGTCCACTGAAGGCTGGTTGTCTGCGGCTGTGGAGAATATCTGGCTTTTCTTGGTAGGGATTGTGGTGTTCCTGTCAATCAATGTGGTTGACACTCCACCTAAGGTTTCGATACCTAATGATAATGGGGTAACGTCTAAAAGAACAATGTCCTTGATTTCACCGGCCAATACTCCACCTTGAATTGCTGCTCCCATGGATACACATTCCATTGGATCAATTCCACGTTCTACAGGTTTTCCAATGAATTTTTCCACGAATTGCTGTACGATTGGCATTCTGGTAGGTCCTCCGACCAGGATGATTTTGTCGATTTCGGATTTGCTCATTTTAGCATCATCCAAAGCTTGCTGCATTGGTTTTCCGGATTTTTCGACAATTGAATCAACGAGCTCTTCGAGTTTTGCTCTTGTAAGTGAAATAATCAGGTTTTTAGGGGTTCCGTCAGCTCCCATTGCAATGAACGGCAGGTTGACTTCGGTAGTTGTGGTTGTGGACAGTTCGATTTTTGCCTTTTCGGCAGCTTCCCTTAACCTTTGCACTGCCTGGTCGTTGTCCATGAGGTCAACGCCTTCCTGTGCCTTGAACTCGTCGGCAAGGTATTTGATGAGTACGTTGTCCATGTCGGTACCACCGAGCTGGGTGTCTCCGCTGGTGGATCTTACTTCAAAGACTCCTCCACCGAATTCCATGATGGTAACATCCAGGGTACCTCCGCCCAGGTCGTATACCATGATGTTCATATCCTCTTCTTCGGCTTTGTCAAGACCGTATGCGAGGCTTGCTGCGGTAGGTTCGTTCACGAGCCTTACTACGTCAAGTCCTGCAATTGTTCCTGCGTCTTTAGTGGCTGTTCTTTGGTTGTCGTCGAAGTATGCAGGTACTGTGATTACAGCCTTTTGGATAGGTTCTCCGAGGAAGGTTTCTGCGTCCTTTTTGATTTTTTGGAGGATGAATGCGGAAATTTCCTGTGGGGAGTACTGTTTTCCGTTCACGGTAACCTTGTGGTCGGTACCCATGCTTCTTTTGATTGCGCTTATTGTATTTTCAGGGTTTGTAACTGCTTGTCTTCTTGCAGGTTCACCCACAAGCATCTGGCCGTCTTCGGTAAATGCTACATAGCTTGGGAATGATTTTCCGTATTGGCTTGCTCCTTCAGCAGATGGTATTGTAGTTGGTTTTCCCCCTACAAGCACGGATGCTGCTGAGTTACTTGTACCTAAATCGATTCCAATAATTTTTTCTTTTTTAGTATCAGACATAATTATCACCTTGTTTTTTTTATAGATTATTTAATAAACGTTATTTTTTACACACTATAACTTTTGAATATTTAAGGACTTTGTCCTTGTACATGTATCCTTTCATCAACTCTTCAATGATGTATCCGTTCTCGACATCCGGAGAGTCCTGAACCATCAGTGCCTCATGCCTGTTCAAGTCGAACTTTTCTCCTTTTGCCGGAATTTCGCTCACTCCTTCTTTTGCAAGTACGTCACTAAACTTGTTGTATATCAATTCAATGCCATTTCTCAGGTCTTCATCGTTTTCTGTTTCCAAAGCTCTACCGAAGTCTTCGTAACAGTCCAGGAATTCCTTTATGAGATTTTCATTAGCGAATTTCACCAGGTCATTGTTTCTTTTGTCTGTTATCTTTTTGAAGTTTTCGAAATCTGCCTGGAGCCTTTGTGAAAGTGAGATGTATTCCTGGGTTTCGCTTGCCTGTTTTTCAAGATCTTCTTGAAGCTTTTCGATTTCTTCATTTTTTTGGGTTAGCTCTTTTTCGAGTTCCTCAATTATCTCTTCGAAATCTTGAGTTTCCGCTTCAGTTTCGCTTTTATTTTCATCAGTCATAGTTACACCTTTTTAGGTTATTAGAAAAACCTATGTAATAACTCTAAACCGAGAAGTGTTCTTTTCGGCCTTCAATATTTGGCTTTTGGGAATTTATGGACATATAGGAAATTGGTTCATCATTTAAGAGTTATTACTTTAAGTTTTTCTGAGCCAAATATTAAAGTAACAAAAAGTTATCTTTCTCTTACATTATTATAGTAACAAAAAGTTATATAAAGGTTTCGATACATAAGGTATATACATGACTAATACAAACGACATTGAGAAAAATGAAAGACCTCGCAGAAATGCCAGTCAACCCCAAGGCCACATTGAACTGAGAACCAACTACAACGGGCCTTCAGACGACATTGATGTAGAGGATATCCTTGATGTAATGGGTTGTAAGACTAGAAGAGATATCATAAATCTTTTAAGGGAAGAACCTATGTTTGTTAGTGAAATTTCAAATGAGTTGGACATTGGTCAAAAGGCAATTATCGCTCATTTGCGTGCCATGGAAGATATAGGTATCCTGAATTCTTCTTATAAAAAGATTTTAAGAGGCCGTCCGCGTAAATACTACGATCTGCAGAACGAGGTTAACATCCACATCACAATCAACAGGAACAACTTCGACGTACAGTTTACCGACGACATGCTCAATACATTGCAGCTGCCATCAGGGGACGAATGGTCCAAATTATTAGACATTGAGAAAAGAATAGATGACGGTCAGCTCGAGGCAATCGATGAGCTGAGAAACCAAATCAGGTTATACGGCAACCTTCTCGAAAGGGCTGAGTATATCCTTGAAAGGACCATGAAAAACAGATGATTTTTGTTTGAATTTATTTTCAAACACTTTTTTTAAATTTTTTTAGCGACGATGCTCTGGCCCAGTGAAACGGATCCGTCTCCGGCACAGGTGTTCAGGTGTTGTATGAAGTTATATTCATTGCTTTCGATACAATTCTTGACGGTTTCTGTTATGGCTTCGTTGTAGAGCACTCCACCGGTCGCTCCGATATCCTGGATGTTCTTTTTATCGGCGCATTTCAGGGCAAGTTCGCTCAGGCCACTTGCAACTGCAACCTGTCCGGCAGCAGCAACATCAGCCTTTTTCTCGCCTTTTTGATATAATCTGACAACTTCACGAAGGATTTCTGTCGTATTCAATTGGCCATCTTCGATGATGACAGGGATTTCCAGTTCCTTGGTGGTGTAATATGCGGCGGATTCGAGCTTCATTGAGCATTCCCCCTCGTATGTCCTTTCATGGCAAATCTCCAAAGCAACTGCCATTGAATCAAGGACCCTTCCGGTACTTGTGGTGACTCCAACATTGATGCCCGCTTCAATCTGTCTTTTGATGTTTCTGATTTCGGTTTCGCCATACTTGAAGTAATCGGTATACTTTCCAATCAAATCATCGTCCTTTAGGATGCTTAAAAGCATCTTTACAGGATACTTGGTTGCAACATCTCCTCCAGGCATCAGTTGAGGTTCAAGATGGGCCATCCTTTCAAAGGAACTGATGTCGGTATAAAGAATCTCTCCACCCCAGCTGGTCCCATCACTGCCGTAGCCCACTCCATCGGCTGAAATGCTAATCATCTCATCAATACCATGGTCATTTGCCAAAGCGACGCTGTGCGCATGATGGTGCTGGACCGGCAAAACTTCGGCATCATACTTTTCTGATAATTCATGAGCTAACCGAGTAGTAAAGAAATGAGGGTGCATGTCGCATGCAATCACATCGAATTCGTTGATTTTCGTAATCCTTTCCATGTTCTCAATCGCTTTTCTCAAAAACGCCAATGTCTTCGGCTTGTTGGTATTTCCGATATGCTGTGAAGGGTATGCCTTGTCGCCCTTGGCAATCGAGAATGTCACGTCAAGCTCGGGGCCCAATGCCAACACGTTGAGGTCATTGACATCATAGCTGATTGTGTATGGCTCTGGAGTGTATCCCCTTGAGCGCCTGATGAATGAAAGTTCATTATTCCGGAATCTGATTACCGAATCGTCGCACCTGTTCAGTATCCGGCGATTGTGAACCAGCGAATAGTCGTTGACGCCATTGATGATTTCAGTGTTTTCAATCATCATCGGCTCGCCTGGAATGTTGGCCGA
>CACWUH010000077.1 GCA_902764015.1 uncultured Methanobrevibacter sp.
GAATGGGATTCCCCAGTCGCTGCATTCGAACATGTTCTTGAACATGAGAAAAAGGTTTCTGGCCTAATTGACGATTTGGTTGACCTTGCAATTGAGGAAAAGGACCACGCAACCAACAACTTCCTTCAATGGTTCGTTGAAGAGCAGGTCGAAGAGGAAGAAAACGCTATGGAACTTGTTGCCAAAATCAAATTGGCAGACGGCGACAACAGACTTATTTACGAATTGAACAAAGAATTGGGTGCACGTGCACCATCCGAAGACTAGATTCATCTAGTCTCAACTTATTTTTTTTTAAGGTGTTAATATGAGCTATCCGGAAGGTCCCACCAGCGAAGCGCAAGTCGATTCCACGCAATACGAAGCTGCGCTTCTAGGAGAGAACGAATTGGGAAGCGTGCATCTGCACGGCCCTTTTGGAGATGAAAATTCCAAAATAAGGATAGCCTATGTAATCGGTATGCATCCCCTTGAAAGCAAGTCCCACAGGGCGCTTTTTGAAAAGCTGACATCAAAGGATGATTTGAGGAACTGCTATTGGCTCTATAACATCAACGTCACTGATAAAAACTCCGAAACCGAGGGCCGCCTTGAAGGCCAGCTTCTCGCCCAGGAATTCATAAGGGATGACATAATCACTAAGAAATACAATCTCTTTCTCGACATACACTCAAACCGTGGACCTAATGGGCCTGGCGACTATCAGATTACCAATTTTGTCTTTGCGCCGGGATTTGACGAGAAGTCATCCGAATATATGGAAAAAATAATTGACGATATGGATGAAATCGTCTATTATGCGCCTGAATTCAGGTCAAGCCCACCCTACATTACCGAACCGACAGCAAAATCAGGGATACCTACCTTGGTGTATGAATGTTACTCTTCTGAGGAATTCGAGCTCACCTGTGACCTTGCCGAAAGGCTGGTTGATGTTGTCGACAGCTTGTTTTAGTGAAGATAATATATATTAATTGAAAACATAATTATATTCATGAAAAAGAGGCTAGTGTATTTTGGTGGAATCATTGTAACGATTTTGGATATACTTTTTTTGATGTACATCACCTTCTATCCTGTCGCTGCTTCTTTCAAATACCAGGTTATAGCCTTTGATATGCTTTTGTGTGTCTGTTTTTGGATTGAATTCCTCTACAATATGAAAAAGGCCGACGACAAAAAGAAATATGTGAAGGACAATTCCCTCGGCATTCTGGGAATGCTTCCATTCAATTCAATCTTCATGAGGGCCTTCAGATTCATCAAGCTCGCCCAGTTCATCAAGATTTATGTGCTTATCAGGGATGACGAAAAGGTCGTTGCGAACTTTCTAAAAAAGACATACCTTGACAAGGCCATTGCATGCACCATCATATTCATTATCCTCATAACCATTCTCGTTTGGTTTGTGGATGCGGGCATCACTGACTTTGGAACGGCCATATGGTACACATTCGCTTCGATGACCAGCACAGGCTACGGGGATGTCGTTCCGACAACTGTTTCAGGTAGAATTGTCGGCATTGTGGCAATGATAGGCGGCATCATGATATTTTCACTGATGACTGCAATAATCTCATCCGCATATGTGTCAAGGCTCAACCGGGAAAATCGAGAGGACCTGGAGTCCAAAATCGATGATTTGGCCCGCAATGTTGATGAACTCAACAGGAAAATCGATGAGCTCAACAGGAAAATTGAATGAATTTTTACATTTTCAAGAAAATATTATATATATTTAAAAACAAACTTTTCATATTAATATATATTTAAGGATGTGAAATAATGATTATTAGAGCACCTTCAAGAATTCATATGTCCCTGATTGACTTGAACGGGTCATATAGAAGAGTTGATGGAGGTATTGGTTTGGCTTTGGCCGACCCGCAATTCGTATTGGAAGTCGAGCAGATTGAAAGCGGAATCGAGCTTGAATTTGCCGACACTGTCGATGATGAGGAAGCTATTTTGGAATGCAGGGAAAAGATTCCCGATGCGGCCCAAAAGACTATTGACCACTTCGGCATCGACGCAGGTTTTAAGTTTATAGTGCATCAGACCTATCCTCCGCATTCCGGATTTGGAAGCGGAACACAGATAGCCGTTTCAACAGCCCATCTGATAACGGAAACCATGGGAATCGAAGCGGAAAGTAAGCAATTGAGTACCATTGTCGGAAGGGGAGGAACCTCCGGCATTGGAACATACACCCACGATCTGGGAGGATTCATCGTTGACGGCGGACACAGCAAGGAGGAAAAACCTCTGTTTCTGCCTTCAGGCGCTTCAAAGGCAAAGCCTGCAACCCTGATTGCTAGATATGACTTTCCGGAAGAATGGAACATCCTGATTGTAATTCCATACATCGAGAAGCACATGGAAGGCGACGATGAGGTTGACGTGTTCCAGACATACTGCCCTATCCCAAAAGAGGAAGTCGAACAGGTATCTCATCTAATCCTGATGAACCTTATTCCTTTCATGCTTGAAAAGGACATCAAAAACTTCGGATGGGCCGTAAGCAAGCTTCAGGATGTCGGATTCAACAAGCTTGAGCACTCTCTTGATGCAAGCTACCTGCCTACAATGAAGGCCATTGAAGAGGCTGGTGCATACGGTGTTGGAATCTCCTCATTCGGACCGGTTCTCTACACAATGTTTGACGAGTCAAATGCAGATATCGTGGAAAAGACCAAGGAGATAATCGGCGATAAGGGTACGGTATTCGTCACCAAAGCCCAGAATCACGGATTTGTCATTGAAAAATAACTTAAATTTTTATCTTTTTTAGGTGTTTGCTATGAGATTCAGGCTTAAAAGGAGTGACTTGAATACAAATAATTTGATTCGCCTCTTGATCTTTTTGCTGCTGTTCATATCAAACATCATCCTTCAGTACTCATTGATTGGATATCATCTGGAAAATCATACATTCGCCATATCTTTTCCAATGGTCAATAATGTGCTGACTATGGGTTCGGCACTCATCATTTTCGGATTCATCTCGACAAGGCTTCCCCAATTCAGGGAGGTAGGCGACAGCGCGATTTATGAGATAGGATACCTGGTCATCATAGGCCTGTTCAGCATCATACTCTCTTATTTTAATGCGAGTACAAAAACCGGAGAATTCATTGCACCTTTCCTGAACATGTTTAAGGTCCTCTCCGTCATGCTGATACTGGTGCTTATCGCAACCAGGACAAGATTCTTCAAAAACATCATGCATAAGGAATATACCAAAACAGATCTGTTTTTCACTTGCATAATCTTCTGTGTATTGGGTTGCATCGCATCCGTATATACCATTCCGGTCGACAATTCATATGCTAACGTCAGAAATCTGATCATTCTCATTGCAGGCCTTTTCGGAGGGCCTTTTGTCGGAATTCCTGCAGGAATAGTTTCCGGTGGATTCAGATTCCTTGAAGGCGGTGTCACCGCTTTGCCGTGTTCTCTTGCAACAGTTATTGCAGGGTTTCTCGGAAGCCTGATTTATATCCTGAACGGCAAAAAATTCCTGAAAGGAAAATACGCCATTACTCTGATGTTTTTGTATGTCGGATTTGAGATGCTTCTGATTCTCTGGCTGACGCCTCCAAACATTTCCATCCCTTACATAAACGACATCTATCCTCTGATGCTTTTTGGATCTGTTCTTGGAATGATTCTCTTCATCATGATTTTCAGGGAAGTGAAATCAGACAAGGAAGTCAGCTATGAGGAGCTGAGAATCAGGGAGCTTGAAAATACCTTGGAAGAGTATGATGATGAGATGGATAAGCTTCGCGAAGATATAGAGCTTCTAAAAAAGAAGAATGGTCTGGAATGATTCCTTTTTTAAAAAAGGAAGTTGGGAGACACCAACTTCCAATTTCTTTAAAATATATATGTTTTAAAGCGTGATTAGATTTCGAATCCGCCGTCTACTTTTATCTAAAAAAGCGATAAAATGTAAAAATCATTTAACAAAAATAAAAAATGGTGGAAAGTTTATAAATTGTAAACTTCCTCGGCTGAAACGATAGGTATGCCGTTGTCGCTTAGGACCTCTATCAGTCTGTCGATGTCATCGGCATGAAGCAGTAAAATTGCCTTGTCCTCTTTCTTGTGTGAAAATGCGTAAAGGTATTCAAGGTCAATAAGATTCTCCTTGATGACATCCAGAACGCTTGTAAGTCCGCCCGGTGAATCGTTCATCTCGACTCCGATGATGTCTGTAATCTTTACAAGGAAATTGTTTTCCTCAAGTGCTTCCTTTCCCTTGATTGGGTCGTCAACGACAAGCCTTAATATTCCGAATTCTGAAGTGTCCGCCATGCACATTGCCCTGATGTTGACATCGGCAACTGTAAGCACCTCAAGAGGTTTTGACAGGCTTCCCATTCTGTTTTGTAAAAATATTGATAACTGTTTGATTTTCATATTATCACCTAGTGCAAGTTCCTTTTGTCGATTACTCTTTTTGCCTTTCCTTCAAATCTAGGCAGGGTCTTCGGCTCCACCAGTGTGACCTTTACCCTGATTCCGATTTCGTTTTCTATTGATTTTCCGATTTTGTCCTGTATTGCCATCATTTCCTTGACGCCGTCAAAGAAGATGTCCTGTGATGCTTCCACCTTGATTTCGATTTCATCCAGGGTGTCGGGCCTTGTAACTATAATCATGTAATGAGGCTCTACATCGCCTATCTTAAGCAATGCTTTTTCGATTTGTGATGGGAAAATAGCTACTCCTTTCACCTTGATCATGTCGTCGGACCTGCCGGTTATCCTGCTCATTCTCGCATGTGTCCTTCCGCATTCGCACTTCTCATAGGTGAGCTTTGTCAGGTCCTTTGTCCTGAACCTTATTACCGGCATGCCTTCCCTTTCGAGGTTTGTCAGGACAAGCTCGCCGGGAGTGTTTTCACCCAGGACTTTCTGGGTATTAGGATTGATGATTTCAGGATAGTAAATGTCCTCTGCAATGTGGAGGCCCTTCTGGGCTGAGCATTCGACGCCTACGCCCGGTCCCATAAGCTCGGTCAATCCGTAGATGTTGTATGCCTTGCATCCGAAAAGCTCTTCCACCCTTTGCCTTATCTCTTCGGTCCATCCTTCGGCTCCAAATCCGATGGCCTTGATTTCCAGTTCCTTAGGGTCGATTCCATCTTCAAGGGCAACTTCTGCAAGGTGTATTCCATATGATGGGGTGAATATCAGTCCTGTGGCTCCGAAGTCCTTCATTATCTCGATTTGCCTTCTGGTCTGGCCGGTTGAAATAGGGATTATTGCAGCTCCGACCTTGTGGCATCCGTAATGGACTCCGAATCCTCCGGTGAACATTCCATATCCGTGGGTGTTCTGCAGGATGTCATCTTCGCCGATGCCCATCATTGTAAGTCCTCGAGCAATGGTTTCCGCCCATGTGTCGAGGTCCTTGTCGGTATATCCAGACACCACTGGCTTTCCGGTGGTTCCGGATGAGGAGTGCAGCTCTTTTATGTCTTCGATGTTGACTGCAAAGAGTCCGAACGGATAGCTTTCCCTCAGGTCATCCTTTGTGATGAACGGCAGCTTTTCAATGTCTTTTAGGGTTTCTATATCTTCCGGATATACTCCAACTTCGCTGTATTTCTTATGGTAATACGGTATCTTTTCAAATGCCCTTTTGACGGTCGCCTGAAGCTTTTTCAATTGCAGTTCTTCAAGCTCCTCTCGTGGCATTGTTTCTATTTCTTCGTTCCAAAACATGTTTTGCCTCATTAAATTTTGATATAATATACTATTTGTCACATCCATAACATTAAAGTTTTCACTTAATCGACAATTTTTTTTACTTGAATGTGGCTAATGCCATGACTCTTAACTTGGGATGAATTGCACAGGCTTTTCCAATGCGCCATGATGAACTTTAAATAGTCAGATAAATAAAGTAATAAATGACGATGTCAAAATTAAATTTAACTTTTTAAACAATCCCTCTGTTTGAAAAGTGCGGAAATTTAAAAGAGGACTTCAAAGGTGAGTTTATGAAAAAGCGTATGGTTGGTGTGGTATTTTTACTGGTCGCTGCCCTGGGTCTGATGGGTGCAGTGTCTGCAGGCGGCAATGTTGCCCTTGGCGATGATGTGCCTCTTTTGGATGGCTCATTTGGTGGAGCCTGCCATGAATCTGTTTTCAAATGCTCATCAGGGCTTTTAAGTCATGCAAAACATTTGAATGTGGTAAAAAGCAATCATTCAGATGCCGTGAACAAGTCAGGCGTTTCTGAAGTGCAGGAAAGCCATGACGGCATTCCCGTCAACGTTTTGTATAATCTGGCGGCCATCCTGTTGATATGTGTAATCTTTGCTGTCGGATACCGTAAACGCTAAATTGCAATATTTCGCATTTTTGAAAGTTTTTTCTTTTTTAACCTAAATCTTTTTTAATAACTGCAGTCAAATATATGATTGATGGTATCGGTGATGCACATCGATTCTTGACAAGTTTTATATATTTCATTAGATTAATAATAAAATGTAATTAATTTAATTTTAATTGGAGAATTTTTCTATGGATATGATGAGTGTATTGTGGCAGGTTGGAATCTTTGCATCCGTTCTTGTCTTTGGTATAAAGATAGGGCTGGCATCAGGATTGGCCAATTTGTCCAAAAAGTTATTTGCAGCAATCTGTATTGCTTATGGCGGCGGAGTTGTTCTCATTTCTGCTATCGCTTCTCTCTACTCCGAGCAATTGGTTCAGGCAATATACAGCTACAATACGATATTCTACATTATAATGGCCTCTATAATGATTATTGCGGGGCTTTTCACAATAAGGGAATGGAAGATACACGACAAGAATACGTCCACTGCAACTTCCCTTGCAATCATTGCTCCCTGCCCATGCTGTTTCGGCTCAATCATTGCAAGTGTCCTCATTGTCGCTCCGACAATCGGTGTCACTTCACTTGACCTCAGCTGGTATGCGGCCGCCGCACTTGTAGGCGTCATGATCGTAACCTATTTTGCATCAAATACGATAGTCAGGGTCATAAACAGGCCTTACCCAATCGTATTGGGCAATTTCATGCTCCTGCTGGGTGCATATTTCCTGCTTTCAGCTATAGTCATACCGAACATTGCGGGAGTGCTGACCAAAACTCAGAGTCCTATTACAATGGGTTCTCCTCAGGATATCTTGATGGTAATATTGGCATTTGCCATTTTGCTTGTTGGAGGTATCGTTTTAACCAAAAGAGGCAGAAATATTTTAAGATAAAGGTGAAATAATATGGTTTTAAACATTCCAGGTGGAGAGTTT
>CACWUH010000078.1 GCA_902764015.1 uncultured Methanobrevibacter sp.
GGACAATGCAGTCTTGTTCAGGTCAGTCAGCTTTATCTTCAGCTTTCCACCCTCATACTGCACCTTGTCACTTGTGATTTTCACCTTAGTCGGTTCTTTGGCATTGCCTGACTGCAAAAACATTGCCCCCGCAATAACCGCAAGAACAATGACTATAGCAACCAATATTATGATAATATTTTTGTTTTCCATGATTTCAACCCCTAATCATTTAAATCCTAAACTATGTATTTCACCGGTTCTTACATCTACAGTCCTCATGTAACCGTCTGAATACTCCTGTTTAACATGATATTCATCAATGAAATATCTCTTTGTTTCAGGATAAGGGTCATTGGTTGGAGGCAAATTATTGATATCGTATCGTGTGCCTGATGAGGACTGTGAATTTGATGAAGTCTCTTCAGCAACAGCTTCCTTGATTTTCAGTTTCTGTGATGCATTACATCCCGCACACTTATCATTTCCGCCATATGTGACATTAACCTTGTATTTTCCCTTTTTCAGGTCCAAATCAAGCTTGGCCTTGCCCTTGGAATTAGTCTTTACAACCTCATCGACAACAACCTTTCCCTTATTGTCAGTGATTTTGATATTGACTGTCTGTTTTGATAATGCGGTTTTGTTTAAGTCTGTCAGTTTTATATTTAGCTCTCCACCTTCTAACTGCTCCTTGTCACTTGTAATTTTAATTTTAGTCTGTTCTTTTCCAAAATCTGGATTTAACAACATCACACCAATAACTGCTGCAAGAACGACAATAATTGCAACTAAAATTATGATTATATTCTTGTTTTCCATTTAATTCCCCCGTAATATCTGAAAACATCTACATCAGTTAATTTGCCCATCCATGCGTAATGATATTTCCATCCTGGTCCACTATTCTAAAATAGCCATCATCATAACGCACCCTTTCATGACCATTGTCCACAGGTTCACGTGACACCTCATGTTCACCAGGGTTCCATCCGTCAGGAGTTATTTGATACTCCTCCCTTTGACTATTTTGTGAAGAGGAACTAGAATCACTTGATTGCGACATTACTGCTTCGGTAACCGCTTCCTTGATTTTCAGTTTCTGTGTTGCATTACAACCAGTATAGTTCTCATTTCCATCATAAGTGACGTTAACTTTATATTTTCCCTTTTTCAAATCCAAATCAAGTTTAGCCTTACCCTTGGAATTGGTCTTTACAACCTCATCGACAACAACCTTACCTTTATTATTGGTGATTTTAATGTTGACTATCTCTTTTGATACTGGTGTTTTATTTAAGTCCGTCAGTTTTATATTTAGCTCTCCGCCTTCCAACTGCTCTTTTTCACTTGTAATTTTAATTTTAGTTGCTTCTTTTGTAAAAGCGGGATTTAACAACATCACACCGATAGCCGCTGCAAGAACAACAATGATTACAACTAAAATTATGATTATATTCCTGTTTTCCATTCAATTCCTCCAATCATGTATGGTAACATCCTGCCTTTGAATCATAGGGCACATAGATTCCGGCATCCCTTCCATCAATTGTCTGAGGAATGTAATGCATGTTATTGGCTATTGCGTATTCACGGGTTTGGCCCATTGAATCCACTTTAGGACCATTTTGAGGATAATATGAATATCCATCATTACTTAAACCAGATACTGAATTGTAATTGCTGGTCTTTTCATCACTAACTTCCTCGGTAGTCGCCTTCTTGACAGTGATATTGCCTGAAGTCGAGCTTGATGCATACTGGCCGTTTCCACCAAAGCTGCATTCAGCAGAATACTTGCCGTTCTTCTCTATCTTTAACTTAGCCTTTCCTTTGGAGTTGGTCGTTATGTCCTCATTTATTGTTGTTCCGTCCTTGTCTTTGAGCTTGATGTTTACCGTCTGGTTGGCGATTGCCTTTCCATTGCTGTCGGTCAGCTTAACGACCAATGAGTCTCCAACGCTGATTTTCTTGTCTGCAATTGACAGATTGGAATCCTCCTTTGCGGCCTGTGAAAACACGAAAATGCCAACAACAAGGATTGCAATGATTATGCAGAGCAGAATTATGATTATCCTATTGTCTTCCATCTAAACCACGATGCTACATGAATATAATAATATATAATCAATCAAAATTATATATAATTTGTGAAAAAAATATTAAAAAAAAGATTTGAGTTCTGATGTCTGAAGCAAACACCGAACCCGATTCCGGCCAAGGCGGCCGCTACCATCCATCGAGCATATCCCGCCTATAGGAGATTTCATCCACCAGTTCAGAATCGAGAAACTGCCTTGCATTGATTAAAATCATTTTCAAAAACAGGAAATCTCCAGGATGCATCTCAACGTATTCGTCATACACACCATTGGCATCGCCATACTCAAGGTCCTTGACGTGTCTGACATATTGCTCGACATATCTGTCACGGACAGGCTTCAGTCTGGCATATTCCTCGTCACTCAATTCCAGATGCCACCAAACGACCAATCATAAACCGGAGAATCCTCATCGCTCTTTAAACCAGGAGAATGGTCGCTGAAATCAACATTGTCATCATCATCCCATCTGAAGGTGGCTCCGCAATGGCTGCAGTAAGGATCTCCGTTCATCACTATCTCGCCGCAGTTCGGACATGTAGGCACATCATCGCCCCCTAATCGTTTCTGTCTTTCCTAACCAGACGCGTGTTGCCGTCTGACTTGTCCCAGTAGGTTCGAAGCTCCATTCCGCAGTTGATGCATCGCGTTGCACTGTCACTGTTTGGATAGCTGCAATAGTAACATTGTTTGGTCATTTTCTCACCCGATTCATATTTCAATAGCATTTACCTTCTTGTATGACTGTATCATCTCGTACAGCCTGATGCTTTCATATATCATGTTCCTTTGCGTCTTTGACGACAGGGTCTTGTCGGTGGTTATGTGCTTTCCCCTTGTCGTTTCATCGATTGTTATTAGTATCTTATAGTACTTATTCTTTAATACCTTATTGGGGTCCAGGGTGAAATGAAAGCAGTTGTCCTTTAGATGAGACCTGATTTTGCAAAGCGAGCCCAGGCTGAATCTCTTGTAGTTCTTGCAGAAGAAGCATTTCTGGCATTTGTCCTCTACAATCTCAAAGGTCACAAGCATGAAATACTTGATTTGCTCGTCTGTAGGCACGTCAAAATGGTCTTCAACTTCGTCGGTATCGTAGAGTTTCCTTCTTATATGTTCAATCAATTTGTCCTGCATTGTATTGTCGTTAAAATCAATTTGTTTCATAGTGTTTCTATTGTCTCCTTTTCCGGTCAAGTTCCATCTCTAAAAGCTATCGAATGGTCTGATCCGTCCGGCTTAATGTGATGGTTCAGGGTTGTTTAAACAAAATATCAAAACTTTAACAAAAGCAATAATATTTTTTTATGGTTGATATTTCTTCGAGTTGGTTTTTTTAACTCTAATTATATATTTGTTTAAACTAGTATATAAAGTTGTGTTTAAGTTGTTGTTAAAAATCCTGAAAAGGGTTTATGCAGATTCCTGTTGATTGGATTTTTTCGAAGGAAATGAAGAAAAAATGAACAAATAAAAAAGGTCATTTAACCCCCGATTGCTTCAATACAGTATTGAAAAGTATTATCAATGGATTAAATGTTTTTTGATAGTCTGTTTATGTTATTAAGGGCAATGACACCCGCTTTGAGTTTCATCAATCCCTCACTCAGCAGTTCCGGAGGACATGCAATGTTCATCCTCAAAAAATCATCCCCATTGCGGCCGAAATCGCTTCCGGCAGACAAAAACAGCCCCTGATTCTGCCTCAAGAATCCGGACAATGCCTTTGATGACATCCTTAATGCCGAACAGTCAAGCCACAGAAGATAGGTTGCATCACATTCAACAAGCTTCACAACCGGCAGTTCGCTGGCCAGAAATTCCTTTACAGTCTGCTTGTTTTCATAAAGCACTTCTTTAAGCTCCTCAAGCCAGTCTTCTGAGTCGTTGTAGGCCGCCATCACTGCAGTCACCGCAAAGACATTGCATGAATCGGAATTGTCAATGTGCATCTGATTCTTGATTGCCTCCAATAATTCTTTATTTTTAGTGTGAATGACAGAGCTTTGAAAGCCTGCAATGTTGAATGATTTTGAAGGCGAGAGGCAGGTAACGACATTATCGGACGGCATGAACGGATTGTACTTCACGCCAGGATCAGTCAAATCGCAGTGAATCTCATCTGAAATCAGGATAACCCCATGGCTTTTGCACAGCTCATCGATTCTTGCCAAATCCTCACGGGACCAGATTTTGCCGATGGGATTGTGGGGATTGCAGAGTATCATCATCTTGACTTTTGACAGCTTCTCATCCAAATCATCAAAATCGATTCGGTATTCGCCGTTTTCATATATTAACTCATTTTCAAGAACCTTTCTGCCATTGTCTTCGATTACATAGTAGAACACATGATAGACAGGTGACTGAATCAGTATCTCATCGCCCACATCGGTAAGGCACCTTATCATTGACGATATCGACGGCATCACGCCGATTGAGTATGCCATCTCTTCACGCGACATCCTAAAGCCATATCTTCTGTCCCACCAGCCAATATAGGCATCAAAGAGCTCATCGGGAACGACTGTGTATCCGAAAACCGGATGGCTTGCCCTTTTCATGACAGCTTTCTGAATGGCCGGAGCCACACTGAAGTCCATGTCGGCCACCCACATCGGCAGGTCGTCACCAAAGAAATCCCACTTAAGGGAATTGGTGCCCTTCCTGTCGATTACGCTTTCAAAGTCATATCTAGTATCTTTCATAATGAATCCTTGCCTCATCAAACTTGTCCATGAACTTGTTTTCCCAGCCATCGGCAGGATATCCTATTGTAACAACAGAAAATGGGACCAGATTGACATTGTCCAAATCAAACAACTTTGCAACCTCATCCATTGTCTCTTCTGTCGGCGCAACGCCATTCCAGAGACCTCCAAGACCAAGGTTTACCGCCTCAAGCAGCATGTTCTCGCAGGCCGCAGACATGTCCTGCTGCCAATGGGCCTTATAGAATGCCCTTTCTATGTTTGCAACCAGAACGATTGCAACCGGAGCTGTCTTTACCCTGGGCTTGATTTCAGCCAATTCATCAAGGGTTTTCTTATCTCTGACAACTATAAACTCCCAAGGCTCGGCTCCAAGCCTTGAGCCCGGTGCCTGCATTCCGGCCTTAAGGATTTTCATGATATCATCGTCGCTCACATCCCTGTCCTGATATTGGCGGATGCTTCTTCTTGTGTTTATTACATGTTCAAATTCTACCATAATAATAAATAGTATCTTCAACATATAAAAGTTAAATGGAGGTGAAACTAATGGACAGCAACAAAGGCATGGGACTATTTTCAATAATCCTCGGTTTGATTTTCATAATTTTCCCTATGATTTCAGAATCGTTGATTTCTATAATCATCGGATTTAGTCTGCTGTTTTTTGGTATTTCAGCGGCATATACCGGATGGGACATGAAGAAATATGCAAACAACATGTATGCAAACCTGTTCATTGCAATCGGAATTATTGCAGCCATTTTTGGATTCCTGTTCATATTCTATATTGATGCATTGTCATTCCTTATTGGCATAGAGTTCTACCTTATCGGATTCATACTCATCATATTCGGTATAGCAGGACTGCTGTCAAGGGCAGGCACAGTATCCCTTTTGACATCAATACTGGTCATTGTCATGGGAATCATCGCAATAGCACTTGCAGCATTTGCTATGGCCCAACCTATATACATTGCAATAATCATAGGCGTCATCCTAATCATTGAAGGTTTGATGATACTCTTCATTGAATAGGATGCCGGAAAATGAACCATCACCATCAAAAATAGCTTAAAAAAAATAAAAACAGGTGACGCGTGAGACCACGCATCACATTTCAATTACAATTCTGAATTTTCACTTTCCCTGAATCCGATATCGTTTTTCTCGCAGTACTCCTTGATGTGGTCGATTACATCTGAGATATCCTCATCGGAATACTCGTTCTTGAAGTAGTATCCTATCGGCTGGGCGTTGGTATAGACCGTGATAATCAGATACTCATTAGTGTAGATGTGAACATCCTGAGTATTGTAGATTTGAATATCCCTTATGATATCGCTTTGGGCCTTTCCAACAGGAGTCTCATTTCCGATTTCCTTGAATTCAGTATCTTCATAGAGATTCTGGAGCTTGGCCATCTTTCCCTCGTCGGTTAGGATGTCACTTTCAGGCTCGATTTCAGCCAGCTTTTCCTTGAATAGCTTTGCATTATGAAGCTTTTCCTGAACCTCGAGCAGTTCATTTTCAAGCTCCTTTTCCTCTTCAATGAGGGAGTTGATGAAAGCTTCAGAGCCGCTGTTGAATTCCTCATACATCTCCAGCACATCTCTTGGAGAGAGGATGGAATGGCTCTTGAAGAACTCCTTTGTGTGCGGCTTTACGCGTATGCTCAACGGCTTCAGGTTTTCCTTTCTGGATTTGTGGTCGAATATCTCTTCTGCAAATTCGTTTCCTCTTTTGTGTAGAGCGTTCATTCTCTGAGCGAATATCTTCTCAAAGTCTTCGCGGGTCATGTCTTCGGGGAAATTGAATTCAAATTCGCCGGGAGTGTATGATCCCCCAAATCTTTCATTTCCGAATACAAATTTTCTGGTTCTTTTTTGGTTTGACATTTTATCACTCTATTTATTGTATTACAAATTTGCTTTTTGTATACAATTAAATATTGTGACGAGGTAGTATATAAAGGTTTGTATTCATTTTTGAAAAATGTATACGCAAAAAATTTAAAAAAAATAGCCGAATCATTTGCTCAATTCGGCCCCAATTTCAAAAGCTTTCTCCAAATCATTTGGAAACTGCATGATCCACTGCCTTTCCTTGGCTTCCTGTGAAAATCCGTTCATGTTATACTTAGAATAGTCACTCACCTGCATGGTATCGCAGACTGGATAAGATACTATTTC
>CACWUH010000079.1 GCA_902764015.1 uncultured Methanobrevibacter sp.
CTGATTTCAATGCATCTGCCGGCTTCAACCTTCTTGTCGGTGGTTGCGCCGGCCTCGAGAAAGTCTATGACCTCCAGGGTGTTGGGGGATTCCTCAGAAGCGCCGAAACTGTCGCTTGAAAGGATTGCAAAGCCATCCTTTAATGCCTTGTCGAATGGCGGAAAGTCCATTCTGGAGTAAACGTCATCGAACAATACCCTGCCATAGGCTTCAGCGACATCAATCTCTTCGCTTTGGGGCTTTAGATTTTCATCAAATAGATTTTGAATAATGTCAATAGCTTCATCACATTCCTTGATTTTCAAAAATTCCGTTCCCATAATATCACAAAATAATAAAATCCAATAAATTAATATATAATATATTACTATAAATATAAATAATTTAATCTAATGGATAAAATTATATCATTATTTTGGAGGAGAGTATTTGTCTAAGCCTAACAACAACCAACAAGAGTATAGAAGGGTAAGAACCCCCAAAAAGGGAGAAATACCTGGAGTAGTTGAACAAATCATGGGACACGGTAAATTAAAAGTCCGCTGTGCAGACGGCCACATAAGAATGACCAGAATCCCTGGAAAAATGAAAAAACGTATCTGGATACGTGAAGGAGACGTAATCCTTGTAAAGCCATGGGATTTCCAATCCGATGAAAAAGCCGACGTAATCTGGAGATACACCAAAACAGAATCCAACTGGCTTGAAAGAAAAGGCTACCTCAAGATGTAGTCTCAATTACTTATTTTTTTTGATATGATGGATCCCAAAGTAGCAAAGGCAGACGCCAAACACGCCAAAATTCATTCCGAAAAGAGACGAAAGGACTCATCCGAAAGGAAAACCGGGAATGAAGTTTTCGACAAGATTACATTAGAAACCCTTTATAAATTAGCTAATCAGGGATACATCGATGTTTTAAACGGCGCCATAAGCACAGGCAAGGAAGCCAATGTGCTTACAGGCATTACCGATGATGAAAGCTTCGTTGCCGTCAAGATATACAGGATAGCGACCTCTGATTTTAAGAAGATGGACTATTACCTCAAGGGCGACCCGAGATTCAACGTGAAAACCAAAAACAAGCGTAAAATCATATATTCATGGGTTACAAAGGAGTTCAAAAACCTCACAAGGCTTGAAAATGCAGGAGTCAGAGTGCCAAAGCCAATAACAAGTGCAAACAATGTGCTGCTCATTGAATTCATTGGTGACGAGAGAGGAAACCCTGCACAGCCTGTCCGAAACCAGCCTCCGGAAAATCCCGATGAGTTCTGGAACCTGCTTCTTGTCGATTTGAAGCGTTTCGTCAATGATGCAAAGCTTGTTCATGGGGATCTGTCCAATTACAATATCTTAAACTTGGATGAAATGCCTGTGATAATAGACGTTTCACAGTCTGTCGTATTGGACAATCCGATTTCAAGGGAACTTCTTGAGCGGGACATCAACACGCTTGTTCGCGAATACACAAAGCTTGGCGTTGAAACCAGCTTTGAGGAAGTTTGGGAATACGTTTCCCCGAAATTTTAGAATATATCCTTTTAATTCATTTCAACAAATTCTACAATGATTATGTTGAGCAATATATTGTATTAGTTTTAATAATTGAGTAGAGGAATGATATTTATGAATGAATACTTAATTGAGACACCAAATATCGATTACATGAATCCCATTATACAAGAAAAAGTTCAGGAATTAAGGAACCGGTCAAGTGATGATTTAGAGTATATCAAACAAAGTTACCTGTTTGTTAGAGATGAAATCCCTCATTCATGGGATATAGGAACAAATATAGTTTCAAAAACGGCCAGCGAGGTGCTTATAAATAAGACCGGAATCTGTTGGACAAAATCATGTCTTCTTGCAGCACTTCTAAGAGCTAATGGGATTCCATCAGGAATAAGTTATCAACTTCTGACAATAGCAGAAGACGATAGTGAAGGCCATATTATCCATGCTTTAAATACGGTATATGTTAAAGATTCAGAGAAATGGATTAGGATAGATGCCCGAGGAAATAATGAAAATCAAAATACAGATTTTAGCCCGGATAAAGATCAATTAGCTTTTCAAGTTCGCGAAGAATTTGGGGAAATTGATTACAAAGATAATCATGTTGACTTAGATGAGAAATTAGTGAATGCATTAGCGAAAACTGAGAATTTATTCGAAATTGACATAGATTTTGATTTTTAATTTTGAGGAATTTGAACAAAAAAATCGAGGAGAATAATTACTAAAATTAGCCAATATTAGTAACTACTATTGCTTTAAATATTCACCCAATACATTCGGATAGGTTCCTCTTTTTAAATCCTTTAATACTTTTTTAGAAAAATTTCAGTTGGTTACAAATTGTAACTAACCCGATACATTCATCTTTAAGTCGATGAAAAAATCACTCAAAAAAAAATAGAAGAGAATAATTACTAAAATTCAACAATATCCCTAACGGGCATTACTTTAAACTACATTACAGCATTTGCTTAGACTATCACTCTACAAAACATATATACCATGCCAAACAATGTATAATACATGTTAATCATAAGCATAACCCTACTAATACTGGTCATTATCTTTGCAGCAATAAGGGAAACAAAACCGGAACATGCCTATATTGCCAGGAAAATCATGATAATATTAGTAATACTGGCACTTATTAATTTTGTATTGACGATGATGGGAGTAATCTAAAATCTCATTACATTTTTATAAAAAAAGGCCATATGGCAATTCCAAATAGATATTGCCATATAGCCCCGTATGTTTTTTGATTATTCATCAAAAAATGCATCAATCCTTGTCTTAACATTTTTGCGAATATTTTCCCAATAGGCAGGATAGTCAACCAAATGAAGACTTGCCGGTCCGAAAGCATAGCCCATTCCAGGCACTAATGGTTGTGCATACTCATCTTCCAGGGCAGTGCAGACTACTGGCCCCTTTCAAGGTCAACCTGTGCATCCGCAAGACCTGGCTTATGTACCTTAAATTCTAATGCTTCAAGGCCTCCCGGCTTCAGAACAGGAATGCGGTCACCAAGGTTTTCAGATGCAGGCGCATGAGTATCGTCCCTTTTCCAGTTGAGCGGGTTGATGGAAATGGAATTTTCAAGAACAACTGCATTTTTCTCGTTCTTATTGCCCGGTCCCTCAGTATTCCAGGATACGATTACTCCAGTGTCGTCTTCGCCTTCGGCAAACTTCAAGGCAGGATTTATCTCCAAATCATCGGTTGTGATGGAAAATCCAATTACATAAGCGACCACCATGCGTTCCAGATAATCTGTGTGCTCCTTAAAATAGTCGCACAGTGCAATTTTCAGCATCAAAGAGCCTTGAGAGTGTCCTGCAAGGATGAAGGGACGTCCATCATTATAATTCTCAAAAAAGTAGTCCAATGCAGCATAAACATCTGTCCTCTGTTCGCGAAGCTGAAATGCCATGAGCTCCTCAGGTTCCTTTCCCATAAGAGCGCAAAGATTACTTTGACGATAATAAGGTTCATATAGATTCGTTAAATCCTCGAAAAGCAACGGCGCCTGAGGATAATGGTCAACCACAGCCTCACGAAGCATAGGATCGTCGACCGGAACAATTGCCGGAGCTCCAGGTTCCGGGTTGATGTACACCGTTGGATATATGAATAAGGTATCAACAGCCTTGTCAGTATTTTCAGGCAGATGCACCCAGTTGTTTTCATCAGAATAGTCAGTAGGGACTCCTACCAGATTGTCAACCTTGTAATTTTGTTTTTCATCTTGCATTTTTAAAATTCCTCAATGTCATGTATTAATTATATTACATAAAATATATATATATTCTATCATCTGCTAAAAACATCACTAAAACTCAGTTATTTCAATGGTTCAGCATGTCCAGTAAACAGAATCGCTAATTGATAAATATTTTCCATTTATCTTAAAAATGCAGGAATGCCCAACTTCTTTAAGTTATGGATGAATTGCAATAGTCGGCATTACTTTTCAAATGCTGCCCGATGAAGTTTAAATAGCCAGATAACCAAAATATAAATGATAATGATAAAATAATTGAGACAGTTCAAAAATTAAAAATTATGAGGTGTTAAAATGTCAAAAATGTCAAAGATTGTGGAAACAGCTTTGGACAAGAAGCATCGAGAATATGTTGACGATGCGACCAAAGCCGACGAGCATATGCAGGAACGCTCCCTTGAAGAGGACGAATATTATGAAATACCAAAAATGATATACCGAACCAAAGTCGAAAGCAAAGACCTGTTCGGATGTCAGATGGTGGTGTTCAATGAGGCTGAAGATGTTGAGCGCCTGGTGATATATCTCCATGGAGGAATATACGTTAACGAGATTAAGCTACCTCACATAACCTTTTGCGACAAGCTTGCAAAAAAAATCAATGCATGCGTATTTGCCCCAATCTATCCGCTCGCTCCAAACCACACCTATGATGAAACCTATGAAATCGTCGAAAAGCTATACAGACATTTGCTTGCAATGGACAAGCCAATCATAATCATGGGAGATTCTGCCGGAGGAGGATTGTCCGTAGCATTTTGTGAATATCTGGCGGCCAATGACTTGCCCCAACCTGAAAACCTGATTCCAATATCTCCTTGGCTTGACGTGTCAATGTCCGGAGATTATGATGATGTCGAATTTGATCCTATGCTAGGCGTGGACGGACTGCGCGAAATGGGCGAAACCTGGGCGGCAGGCCTAGATCCAAAAGATTATAAGGTAAGTCCGTTGTTTGGAGATGTGGAGGGCCTTGCAAAGACAACATTATTTGTGGGAACCCATGAAATATTCTACCCTGATGTCGTCAAGTTCTATAACAAGCTAATTGATAATGGCGTTGATGCCGAGCTTAATGTCGGTGAGGGAATGACCCATGTTTATGCCATTTATCCGTTGGTTCCCGAATCAAAGGAAGCGTTTAAACATATTGTTGAAATAATCTTAGGCTGAAATATTGGTGGTGACCTGATACCCGCTTGAAAAAGAAAAGGGATGCGTTATTGCATTGGCACCTACTTCCATTGCATCAGGACATCCCATCCAAGCCCAGAAAGGATTAATAATTGCCATGATTATTGCAAATATAATTTCGGTTATTGCAACGGTTGTTATCAAGGCAATATTTCTTAATCGACTACAAAAAGATTTATTAAGAATTTTAAATAAAACTTCAATTGTCCAATATATATGACAGTGATAAAATGAGTTTAGAGGAACAAAAAGAAAAACTTTCCGTAAAAATTGATGAGAAAAAAGTTAAACATGAAGAAAAGAAAACACAATTCAAAATCAATCGCGAAGAAAGAAAATTAACCCTGAAAGAAAAATATACCGACAAAAAGATAAGTGAACATATCGAAAAGGCCATCAAAAAGGTCTATAAGGCTGAAGATGATGCAGACAAAGACATCCTTAAATTACTGGATGCAATCGACAAGGAAATTATAGAAAATGAAGAAAAACCTATTGAATTCATCATATTCAAAGCTGGAAGCAAGTTTGAAGAAATCCTATTGAACACCCAATTGAAAATGCTGAAAGCCAAAAATGAGCTAATCAAAAATCTTGAAAAGGACATGTACAAAGTGGCCGAACTGATAACCATGGAAGAAGACCTTGCAGTCTTTAAAGATGAAATGGATGAGGTTACAGCCCTTTTAGATGAAAAAATCGACATCGAAAAGGAAACCCTAAAAATTAAAGCACAAGAATAATCTGAAATTAAATGAAACATCATTGAAATCACATCTCAATGATTTTCATCTTATTTTAAAAATTATATTTTTCCTGCAATCGGGCAATCCTTTCTTCAATCCTATCGCATTTCAGAATATCAATTCCATCAATAACTTTAATTCCTCGTTTTCCTTTTTAAGCTTTTCATTTTCCTTCAATAATTCTTCGCAATCGATATCCTAACCTCCAATAATCAAATATTTAATCCTAAATTCAATGACATATTCCATCAAAACATTTAAACATTTAGAATTAGATAAATATTATTAATTCTAATTTAAAAAAGATGATATTATGCCAGAAACAGATTATTTGAAAATACCCCAGAATAGAGTGGGGGCATTGATTGGAAGCAACGGCAATGTGAAAAAATCCATTGAAAAGGCTACCGGGACCATACTGGACATTGACAGCGATGAAGGCACAGTCTACATCACCCCCCGAGACGATATGGAAGACCCGTTGGGAGTTTGGAATGCAAATCATATCGTCAAGGCAGTGGCACGAGGATTCAACCCGGAAGTGGCGCTCAAGCTCATCAGCGATGACATTTATTTAGAGGTAATCAGCCTACCATTATATATCGGAAAATCCAAAAAGGCCCTTGCAAGACACAAAGGAAGAATCATAGGAAAGGACGGCAAGACACGTGAAATCATAATGGAAATGGCTGAAGTGGATATGGCAATCTACGGCAAGACCGTTTCACTCATCGGTGAAATGGACAACATCATGGTTGCAAAGGAAGCCATTGAAATGATTCTGAACGGTTCAAGGCACAAATCAGTCTACGGATTTCTAGAGCACAAAAAAGAAGAACTGAAAATGAGGGAATTCAAGGATCTTGTCGGAATCGATGACGATAAAATCCAATTCAAGGACGGCATAGACTTTGATGAGAAGGATTATTAGGAGTTGAATGCTCCTGATTTCTATTTTGTATGTTTAGTCCGCAAAGACCTTAATATTTATATAGATAACACATTGCCTCAGGATTAACTATTATTCCTCTCTTAGCATACAATTCTTTAAGCATGTGTTTGCTACTAACATAATTCGGATCTTTAACAATTTCACGAGCCTTTTTTCTAT
>CACWUH010000080.1 GCA_902764015.1 uncultured Methanobrevibacter sp.
TCAAGGCAAATTCATATATCATTATGAATGGAAACACTTTGACGAAACAATAGACATGGCCTAAGAATCTCCGGCTTCTTAAAGCCGGAGAGGTTCAATGCAAAGCACAATTGAAGTTAGAAAGATTGACATAACAGAACTTGAAGTTGACGCTATAGTGAATGCCGCAAACACAGGACTTCGGGAAGGCGGAGGAGTTTGCGGAGCAATATTTAGAAAGGCAGGTTCCTATGAACTTGCAGAGGCATGCAATGAGATAGGCGGATGTGAAACAGGTGATGCCGCAATAACTCCTGGATTTGATCTTCCCGCAAGATACGTCATACATGCGGTCGGCCCGATCTGGCAGGGAGGGGACTGCAATGAGGCGGAGCTTCTTTACGGCGCATATGAAAACTCACTGATTCTGGCAAGGGAAAAAGACTGCCATTCGATTGCATTTCCGGTAATATCTTCTGGTATATATGGATATCCAAAGGTTGAGGCATGGCAGGTTGCGGTGAGGGCATGCAGGGATTTCATTGACGACAATGCGGATTACCCAATCAGCATAATCTTTGCCGTATTGAGCAGCTCATCAAGAGAACTGGGCGAAAGGACAATCAATGCAATGATTTGATTATAGGCAATGTCAAATGTGGGTTAGAGAAACAATTGGTTTTCATCATCATTGCCCAATCCCATTAGTCCGTCGTTCCATTTGATGCCATTTGCTTCACGGGCTTCATTTCCAATTAGTTTTCCGGTTATGAAATCATCACAGTCATCTATGTATATTGCCCCTCCACAACGGAAGGCAGAATTGTAATAGAAGTCAGCCTGTATTTCAATGTCGCTTTCACTGGCATATATGGCACCGCCGTTATCATTCGAATAGTTTCTCTTGAAGCAGGAGTCCCTAATGGTCATTTGAGATTTTTCAGAAAATATTGCACCCCCAATATCCGAACCATTTGCAATGAATCTGGAGTTGACTATTTCTATTTTTCCACAATAATCGCATATTGCACCACCTCCAGCGGAGCTGTTATTGGAAAAACTGCTGTTGGATATTTTAAGCTCTCCAAATCTATTATATATGACGCCTCCATTGCCATTCGATTCATTTTCAATGAATTCGCACTCAGCAATCTCGAATTTCCCGCCTAAGTTCAATATAACTCCGGCAGACGCATAAGACCAGTCAACAAATTTCAGTTCCCCATCAACTTCACATTCCTTTTTTGCTTCGGTGCGGTTGTTGGACAGCCTGCAGTTGGCCAATCTGGCACTGCCATTATAATTGAAAATCACGCCGCCTCCACACAGCACATCCCACCAGTCATTGAATATTTCATTTTCCTTGAATTCGGAGTCTGTCAGTGTCAATGTGCCTTCGTTATAGATGGAGGTGCCTCCATAGACTTCGCGTATGGAGGAGTCTGAAGGGCAGTCATGGGAATTTTCCTTTACCAAATTACTGTTGTTGACAAATCTGCAGCCTTTCACTGTCAAACCGCCCTGATTGACCACTGCACATCCCTGGGAATTTTTGAATTCGATGTTTTTGATGGTGACATTCCTGCCCTTATTCAAAAATACGTTCAGCCCATCAGGATCAATGCTGTGACCCATACCGTCAATAACCAATCCGTCGAGGTCCAATTCGATACCGTCCATATAATCCCATTCATCTTCATCAGTTAAGAAAATATCTGAATCAAATGTGATGTGCCTTTTGCCAGAGTGAATCAATTCATCCAAATATCTGAAGTCCTTCATTTTATCACATGATTAGATATGTTACCATACAATTAATGTTTTGGCTTGAAAGTGTTTATATTTTTTGGATTTTGACTTTCTTTCCTGCCTTGAGTCTTTTCAGGACTTGAAGATATATAATTTTTAAGATTATGGGGGCAGAAAATCAGTATTTATTGGTATAATCAAAAAAAGAGAAAAATTGAAGTATAAAAAGAAAAAAGAAAAAAAGAAGGTTAACCGTTAAATCTATTTAACGGTAATTGTGTTCTTTTTGGATAAACCGTTGCAAATAATTTTGATTTTGTATTTGCCTTTTTCCAAGTTTTTAGGTAATTTAAATACAGCTTTTCCTTTTTTGTTGGTTTTGAGCTTGTAGGTATGTTTGTTGAATTTAATTTTTAAAACTTGTTTTTTAAGAGGTTTACCTTTTGCAGTCACAACTTTAATTTTGAATTTGCCTTTCTTGTTGTATTTTTTGGTCATGTCTTTGGTGAGTATATTGTTTTTGATTTTAATCGTATTCAATACTGTCGTCTCACCATATTGGGCCGTGACCACATAGCTTCCAGGTTTTAGTTTTGCTTTCAGTTTTGCAACACCATTGGAGTCGGTTGTGACACCCACTATCTTGTTGTTTATTGCAAATGAAACAACCTTACCGGATAAAGGATTGCCTTTTGAATCTGTGAGTTTCACTTTATATGTGGTTATCTTATTGTAGTATACATTTAAGTTACTGCTTTTAATACTGTCTGAGGAACCTCCAAACAATCCGCCAAACATGTCCCCGAGACTCATATTACCAAAGTCAAAGTTGAAAGTGGATCCATTGCCTCCACCCATACCGGTACCGTTTCCAAAACTAGGTCCTTGTGTACCTTGGCCTTGACCACCTTGACCACCTTGACCTCCTTGGCCGCTGTCATCAGTAGAACAGCCATCATCATTTAAAACATTCTCATCACCAGTTGCTGCAACAATTTCATCAACGTCGACATCATTTTCAATGGTTGCCAAATCACCCGCATCATCGGTGACATTTACATCCTCTGCAGCGCTTACTGCTCCGATAGCGAATAAAGAAATGAGAACCATTGCGACTATTAAAATACTCTTTTTGATTTTCATTTTATTTTACTCCCATTAATATGAACAATACTTTTTCGATATTATCCACTAATTTTAAATAAAAATTTAACAAATGCTAAATTTTAACATATGAAATTATATTCTTAAAGTATATAAATATGCCTATTTATCTTTGAATATGTTCAAAATCATATTAAATAAGCAAAATTTGATTTAAAAATTCTCCAATGCATTTTTAAATTTTAAACAGTAAAAAAATATGGATAATATTTTTTTGGTTTAGATGAGATTTTGGCATTTTTTAAATATTATGATGATTATAAATATACTTGACTGAATTTAACCAACCTTTCTTGGAGCCGTTTTGACGGATTATGTTGTGCAGGGCGGGATGGAACTTCACCTTCATTCGCCAGCAATCAAACGCCTAACATATCAGCAATATGGCCAAGGGGGTTGGATCAACTGCTTCAAGGAGAAGCAGAAATATCGGAGGAAAGATATGAAACTTAAACATTTGCTATTGATAGTACTGGTGATATTGTGCGTGTTCCTGTTTGTTTTGATATCGATAGAACATTCGGACAACAGCCAAATGACAATAATGGAGCCCAAGGGAGACTTTTCCATGGCCGCAACTGGAGACGTGATGTTTGCAAGAAACATGCCGGGGTCAATTAGTCATGACTCATCTCCCTTTGAGGGGGTGAGCGATGTGGTCTCGAATGTTGATTTGCTTCTGGTGAATTTTGAAAATGCGGCCACGAAAACGGACAATGCAGTAAAAGGAGATTTCCCATTCAAATGCGACCCAAGCTATGTTCCGCTTTTAAAGGCAAACAACAATACTGTTGCAGCCCTTGCAAATAACCATGCCCTGGATTATGGCGTTGACGGCATGCACGACACATTAAAATATCTCAATGAATCGGGCATCTCCACAGTTGGCGCCGGAGACAACGAGGATGCCGCACACCAACCTGTCGTTAAAAACATAAACGGACGCAAGATAACCATACTTAACTATATGGATGCCAATGACTTTTCGGAATATGACTATAACACCATACCTTATGCAAACGGATCACACTTCGGCTATTCCGCCTATGACCGTGCTGATGCGCAAAAGCAGATTGCTGAAAACAACGATTCCGATTTGATTGTGGCTATGCTTCATTATGGAAACGAATATATGACATCCCCGAACGACGACCAGATTCGGATATCCCATGAGCTGATTGATGATGGAGTGGATGTCGTTATTGGCTCACATCCGCATGTCCCACAGGGAGTGGAGATGTATAACGGAAAACCGATTTTCTATAGTCTCGGAAACTTCATCTTCGACATGTCCGGAGGCGATATGGACTCCACCTACTTTGTGGAAATCGATTTGGTCAATGACACCGGAGAGTGCACAATCTATCCTGTTTACAATTCAAATTTCCTTCCACACAGGATGGACGCCGAAGCCGGAAAGGCATTCATAAAGGGCCTCACGCCATTGCCTTCACAGATGAACATAACCGATGATGGAGTTGGAAAATTAAGATTTGATTTGAAGAATTCTTAATTTTTCATTATTTTTTTAGTCAAGCAAGATGCAGACGAGTCGAGTATTTGAGTGAAACATTGTTCAAATCACAAAACAAGACTAATCTGTATTTTTTCCTATTTTTTCAGATTTTAACCTATACTTTTCACGATTATTCAACATTAGTTCCTTGTGATGGGTGGTTTCATCAAATATGTAAATATTGGTTTTTTTGGTTTTTCCGGCCATGCGGTCTTTAATGAATATCGTTTCCAGTGCATCTAGCTTTCCATCTTTTTTCAATTCCTCATAGCTGCTTCCTGCGCTGATTAGGAAATTTGTAGCATCCATTGTTTTCATTGTGACGGGGCTTCCGTCCTCATGGTCGTATTTGAATCCTTTGGTGAATACCCTTGCGAAATATCCCACCAGTTTTGCCGGCGCATCCATCCAGAACAATGGGAATATGAATGTCAGTATGTCAGCATTGTTGATTTTTTCCTGTTCAATCACTATGTCCTCGGACAATGGTGAGGCGATATTATTGTTTTCCCTCAGGTATTCCTCTTCTGTGATGTCGGGATTGAAATTGGACTCATATAAATCAGTAATCGTGTATGGAATATTCTTTTCATTCAAACCCTTTATATATCCCTCTTTTAGTTCATGAGTGATTGATTTTTTGCTTGGATGGGCATAGATTATGTGTACCTTTGGTCTTGTCATGATTGATACTTATCATTCTCATGGTTTAAAAAATCTTTTAATTTAAAGGAATTATAATATTCAACCATTCATTTTTGAGCAATAACGCAAATCCAATTGGCATCCTCGCCGGTAAAGGAATCCCTGGACTGTTTCACATAGCTGACGACATTGCCAAATCCTGCTTCATGCAGGGACTGCTCCAATTGTTCCTTTGAATATATATTCATGTCCAAAAGTTCAATCAGTTCTTTCTGCCGGGCATCATCTTGCTTTGGAAGTGCCTCATTGGCGATGAAAAGCCTGCCGCCATCTCTTAAAACCCTTCGAACTTCGGCAAGGTCATTGATAAAATCCGGCCAGAAATATACTGTTTCAAATGCGGTTGCAATATCAAAGCTATCATCATCAAAGGGAAGATCAGATACTGACCCCTGAATAATTTCACATCTGCCTTCACAAATTGCATCCTCATTCAACAAAGCTGATTTTTCGCATGCCACTTTTGAATAATCTAGGCCATAAACCTTGGAATCACTAATCTTTAAGAACCTATCTACATTAACTCCCCCTCCGCAGCCGATATCTAAAATTGCATCACTTCTGGAAATGTCGAGATACTTCAGGCTCCACCGGGCCAGGCATTCATGGTTGATGTTCATCTTCTCTATCAGTTCGTCGCCCAGTTTGCCTTCAGGCTTGCGGGCATTGATTAAAAGTTCGGGATCCTCTATGATGTTGATGTTTTCATAGTTCATGGTAAATCATTTATTATTTATGGATATAAAACATATTTAGTTCTTTCAGTAATGTTTTCATCAACTTAAACGATAATAATTTAAAAGATTAACATAAAAATAAATTCATGAAAAGGATTTTTAAGTTCATTGAAAAATATTATTTCATAATTGTATTGCTTGCCGTTGTCATTTCATTAATTTATCCAAATTCATTCAAATGGGTTTTGAGCGAATATAACGGCATAAATATACTGAATCTATTGCTAAGCATCATCCTTTTTACAATGGGAACCACATTGAAGGTTGATGACTTTGCCAATGTATTTAAAAAACCAAAAGAAATCTCAGTCGGACTTTTGGCACAATACCTCATAATGCCTGTCCTGGCGTTTTTACTTGCAAGATTGTTTTGCCTGAATGAGGCCCTGACAGTCGGCATCGTTCTTGTTGGAACCGTTCCTGGAGGCACGGCTTCTGATGTAATAACATTTCTCTCCAAGGGGGATGTGGCATTATCCGTTTCCCTGACGGCAGTTTCAACTGTGGTTTCACCGATTCTAACCCCAATAATCACATTATTGTTAATAGGCAATCAGATTCATTTCAATCCGGTAGACATGTTTGTTTCAATCCTTGAGATTGTCATCATACCTATCATTATAGGCTTGGCATTGAATTACAAGTTCCCTAAATTCTGTGATGAGCTCAAGGATTACTTGCCTGCAATATCTTCAATCGTGATTTGTCTGATTGTTGCCGGAGTGATAGGTGCCAATAAGCAGGCAATATTGACTTCATCGGCAATCATAATGGTCGTTATTGTTTTACAGTATTTCATTGCAATGCTTCTTGGTGTTGGTGTTGGCCTTGCAAAGAGCCACTTTCCAAACCTCACCCAGGCAACGGTTCCCGGAGCCCTCTATTCGGTCTGGCAGAATCTTGCAGGATCAATACTCGCTTATGTATTCAGAAGATTCGTCTAATCTTTTAAAACAAAAAACTTGGAAAAAGGCAATCAAAAGTTAATCTTCATCAAGGTCTTCGTAATAGATGCGTCCGGACCTCTCAAGATCAAGGAGATTGAATTCTGTATTGTTCTTTGGCGTAGGTTCGCTGAATTGTGTAAAGTTGACCACTAAATCAGAATCGATTTCCATAATCTTTTCGGACAATATATCTTTTAATTTCATCAGATTCTCTTGGCTGCGGCAGAGCAGATAAATGCCTTCAGGCTTATTATTCATATTTTCAATGTGTTTACCTTCCATGACACGGAAATTAGGTTTATACCCTCTGCAGATTCCCAATTCTGATTTGAAATTCTTCAGCTCATCAATCTTTTCATAGGTGCCTTCCTTTATAATGGACATATTGTCGAACTTGATGGAAAGTTCACCAACGTATTTAAGATATACAAGCAGTTCACCTGTACCTTCATCCCTTATGGCATAATTTTTAATTATCTGGTCTATTTCATTGGCCAATTCATTAAATTTTTCATCCAAAGCAGCTTCATCTTCAGCTTCCATTTGAAAGAAAGTCATATCCTCGATAACTTCGCCGGACTTGACCGGTTCCATATCAAAATAGATATTTGATGAAGATTTAAGGGTTATTGTTGCATATTTACGTATGACATCGTTAACATCAGGAATTTTTTCTGTTTCCAAATTTGTAATTGTATAATTTTTTTTGATTGCCATAATATTATATTTATATTGTGTTAATAATAAACATTTTCTATTTTATCATCTGGTTTTGAATATTTCTATGTAAAACATTAATTTCAAATAATTTTCATATGAAATATTTTATTCTCATAATCATAATTTGATTCCTGGAAAAATTTTTCACACACCTAAATTTCAAACCCAAAATTTTTTCTAAAATTTCTACCAAAAATCAAAAATTGACGAAATCACCATATTTCAACCACCTGATGTATATGTGCTACCAAACTTTCAACATTTCTCGGAAAATCTCCAAATTGACCGAATTTTATATATAAAGAAAACGTATATTTTATGTAATAATATACGTTAAAAGTGAAAAGATACGAAGTCTTTATATATTAAAAAATTCAATAGTATAACAAGGGTTTGAGTAAATAT
>CACWUH010000081.1 GCA_902764015.1 uncultured Methanobrevibacter sp.
TTGCACTCGAAAACCTTTATATATGACCCCCATCCATACACATAGTTGTGCAAAGTGAACTCAATTCCTCTACCGAGCACAGACATAAGAAGGTGATAAAAATGAAACTCATTAAAAAATTCTTGATATTATTAGCAATATTCTGTGTAATCGGATCTGCAGCAGTAAGCGCAGCAGACCTCGGAAGTGATGATGGAACCTATTACGGAGCCTACGACGGAGGCTATGCCGGAGACAACTACGGAGACTCAAACGGAGTGGCAGGAAGCCAATACGGCGCTGACAGTGAAGGCGGCGACCAAATAGCATCTGTCGAACATGACGCAACATTCGTTCCTGACGGAACCCCTGACGCAGATCATGCCGCAGGCGAAGACAGCAATCAGACATCAGATAACGCAACCAGCCAAGGCGTCTACGCCCCGGACACATTCAATTCCGTTCCAGTATCAGAGTCCATATATGACAATGCAACATACAATGCAACCGCAAGCGCCGGAAACACCAGCACAATGCACGCTACCGGAAACCCAATCCTTGCACTGCTTGCAGTAGGCGCAGTCCTCGGCGGATACACAGTGCTTAGAAAAAAATAAACATTTACTGCATTATCGGTGCCGGCACTTCCGGCACCACCATTTCTTGTTTTTCAACCGATTTGATGCCAAACTCCAAACATGGCACACCTTAAATAAAATGTCAAATATAATATATAATGTTAAGAGGAGAATTTGGTGTTTTATGTCGAATAGCAACGGCGATTCAAGGAATTTCACACAGGCCCTGAGGGAATCAAAGAGGTATTGGATAATCTATCTGATATTCATTGCAATTACCTGCGCATCCACAATCACCGCAAAAAACCTTAAAGACCCCCAATTCGAAATTGCCACATTCGCCATCGTCGCAGTTTTGGGAATCCTGTGCATCACCTACTATTTCATGCACGACTCAAAAGACGAGCTCTACAAGGTCGCATTCGTCATCATAATATGTTTTGGAATAATATCTGCGCTGATTGTGCCTATCGTTGATGTGAGCGACGAGCTTGAGCATCTCACCCGTGCCGAGATAACCTCCCAGGGAGTCCTGGTTCCCCATTGGAACGGCGGAGAGCATAACCTTGACCGTCTCTACAACCATACGGATAATGCAAGGTACAGCACAAAGCTCAATGTCGATGTGGGCTTTGAAACGATTGAAAGCCATATGTTCTTTTTAAACAACCGGGAAAACACGGTTTTCGACACGCCCCACGATACGGACAAGATCAACTATACGCCAATCCTTGACGGGTCGGCCTTTGAGCAGAACCCATTCTACGGATACCTGCCCCAGGCAATCGGCATATTCCTGGCCAAGCTTCTAGATTTGAATGTCATCTGGATTCTGTGGCTCGGGCGAATCGGCAACCTGATTTGCTATGCGGGACTGATATCGCTGGCGGTGAGAAAGGCTTCCGCACTGAAGGTTCCGCTTCTGGCAGTGGCGTGCATCCCGATAACGATTTATCAGGCGGCCTCGGTGAGCATCGACTCGATGATAATAGGCCTCGGTATACTTGCGATAGCCTACTTCATATATCTCTACAAATCAGAGCCAGGATCGCTTGAGACAAAGGAAATCGCAATATTTTGTGCAATTTCGCTTCTTTTAGGCCTCTGCAAGCTGTCCTATCTGGCATTCGTTTTCCTGCTGTTGCTTGTTCCAAAAGAAAACTTCAAAAACGAGAATATCCGAAGGTATATGCTTTTGGGAATCCTGATTGTGGCGGCAGTGGGGGTTTTGTGGAGCACATATTCAACGCCGGCACTGATGCACTCCTGGAGATCAAAGCTCAATTACATGAACCCTTCAATGCAACTGCAGTTCCTTATAGGCCACCCCCTCCACATACTCTACTTCCTAAAGCAGATTTTCACATTCAATCTGGGAAGCGTCGTCAACGGGCTTTTTAATTTCTTCGGGGCAAACAACCCGAACCACTATTCAGACAACTATATCCTCATCACAGTTCTAATCTGGATATTTCTCGCAGCCACATTACTCTTCTACCCAAAAAAGGTCGAATTCAATTCAAAAGCAGAATTAGGCACATTGGCAATTCTTTTGATTGTGTATGTCGGAACCTGCTTCATCCAACTTTTGACATGGTCGGATGTGGGGCACCGCTACCTTGGAGTCAGCACCAGATACTTCATACCGCTCTTTGCACTCCTTCCAATAATCGTTCCGGCAAAAGTGAAGCTTCCGGACAGGTTCCGGGAAAAATATGACGACTATGCGGTGGTGCTCATAATAGGATTTATGGCAACATTGATATTGGCCTTTGCAACAAAATATTACTAGGGAGAGATTATGAGTTTGAACGGATTTAAACAGGCACTTGTCGAATCGAAAAGGTATTGGCTGATTTATCTTATACTCATTGCCGTTTTGGGCCTTTCGACTGCAGTCGGCAGGAATTTCGCCAATCCCAAATTCGAGCTGCTGACCTTTGCGGCGGTTGCGCTTCTGGGGATATTGTGCATCACCTACTATTTCATGTGCGATTCGCAAAGGGAACTGTACAAGGTCGCATTTGTAGTCATACTGTGTTTTGGAATCATAACCTCTTTTATTGTGCCCATCTGTGATGTAAGCGATGAAACAGAACACCTTGCAAGGGCCGAGCTGACATCACGCGGAGTAATCATCCCCCACTGGACAGGAGAGGACATGGGCCTTGAAAGGGCATACAACATCACGGGACACGGAAAATATGCAAGGTATAATTCGGGCACGGGATATGACTCGATTGAGTCGGTTCAGTTTTTCACAGACGAGCTTGGAAAGACGGTGGAGCATACGCCAGCAGACACAGAAAAAATCGACTACACTCCAAGGCTTGTCGTTTCAGCATTCGAGCAGAACCCATTTTTCGGATACCTCCCCCAGGCCATAGGCATGGTAATTGCAAAGATGCTTGATTTGAACGTCATCTGGCTTATGTGGCTCGGACGAATCGCCAACCTGATTTGCTATGCGGGACTGATATCGCTTGCAATCAAAAAGGCGCCGGTCCTTAAAGTGCCCCTGCTTGTCGTGGCATGCCTTCCGATTTCACTATACCAGGCGGCTTCGCTGAGCATCGACTCGATGATAATAGGCCTTGGGATACTGGCGGTGGGATACTTCCTCTACCTGCATGAAGCCGAGGAGGGTTCGCTGGAGGTGAAGGAAGTCGTGAAATTCAGCTGCCTGTGCCTGCTTTTAGGCCTCTGCAAGCTGCCTTATCTGGCATTCATATTCCTGCTATTTTTAATCCCGACAGACAAATTCAAAAAGGGAAGGGGAATTCTGCCATACATAATAGTCTGCATGGTGGCCGTTGCGATAATCGGAGTTCTCTGGAGCAGATACTCGGCACCTACCCTGATGCACTCATGGAGATCCCGCCTGAGGTTCACCAACTCGACGGCCCAGATGGCATACGTCTCCTCACATCCTGCATTTTCGCTGGATTTCGTATCCCAGCTCTTCACATATAACCTGTCCCATATCGCATACGGAGCATTCAATTTCTTTGGAGCCGCCAAAAAGGTCCATTATACCGACCATTACCACCTGATAGTGGCTCTACTATTGCTGTTTGCGGTGGTGACGCTGTTTGCATACCCGAAAAACATCAAATTTGACAGAAAAACAAGGATTGGAGTGCTTGCCATAGTGCTGATGATATATCTTGGAACCGGATTCATCCAATTGCTGACCTGGGCAAGCGTCGGATACCTGAATCTGGGAATTTCAACACGCTATTTCATTCCTCTCTTCGCCATGATTCCGATTATCGTTTCCCTGAAGATTAAAAGACTGGACAGGTTTAAGGAAATCTATGACGACTATGCAATGGTGTTCATGATTGCATTTATGGCGACGATGATTTTGGCCTTTGCAACAAAATACTACTAAAAAAACAGATTGAAAAGGCTATTTTTCATTTAGGATATCGCTTTCAGAAAGACCCGTGATTTCAACGATTTTTTCAATCGGAAAATCCATGTCAAGCATTTTCCTGGCAGTTTCAAGTTTCTCTTCAGCAATACCTTCTTGCCTACCAGCTTCCATACCAGCTTCCATACCAGCTTCCATACCAGCTTCCATACCTTCTTGCCTACCAGCCTCTTCAGCACGGCACATCATGCCGTCAATACGAGCAGAGACAATATCACTCTTCAAATCAATAACTTCATGTGAAGACATTTTTAAACCTCCAATTACTATTTCAATATTATTTTCATCTAAAACATATTTTCCAGCCCACAATACTAAAGATTTCCTTAAAGATTGAAGTAGACCTTCATCAACGATTATATTATTGTATATATCAACCAATTCGACAACCACAGATTCGATATCCCTATCCCACCTATATTTAGGCATCCAAATCAAATCCAAAACATCGAATGCATTGATTTGCTGATTGTTGTCTATTTTGTAGTTAATATTATTTAAACGTACCGAACCTTCGATTTCCTGAGTGTTGACGAATGTTGGATTGTAGAATGAAGTTAAACTTGCAAATTCTATCGTGAATTTTGGTATTTTACCAGTGTTGAAGAGGAATGGATGAACAAGCATTCCTGTGGCCCTATGGAGAAGGACAAGGTATTGAAAATCCCTTCTCATCCACTCCTTAGTCAAGATCTGATGATGTTCAATATGGACCAGCTCCCCATTTTTCCTTATTCGAACATGGTCAAGCTCCAGATCCTTGTATTCATCCGAAAGAAATCTTCTGTGGAACGGCCCTTCTATATCCTTGAATTTCGTTATAAATTCTGTAAATTCCTCAATTTCAACATTGCAGTTGTTGAAAATCTTGTCTTCGGTATCGTGCTTTTGTGGCAGCGATGTATCTACAACATTTTTAGACATTCTTATCGCCTCCGATAATTTAATTTAAACATGTTAATATTGGTCTAAATCACATATAAAGTTTTCTTTTGAAAAATAAAAACAATATAAAGTCAATATTACAAATTAAAGTAAATTTAATGAGTTAAAGTCAATATTGCTATGTTATTACCATTTTTGACATGGAAAATTCGGCATGCAAAATCGATTCCGCAACCATCTGTGAAGAGAAACATCAACACTGCGGATGCAACCCCATTGCATTGCCTTTAGAATGGGCCATATATGGTAAAATTGATTTTGAAAAGTTAAAATCATTCATTTTTCAGTTCGGATTCAAAATAAGTATAGAAATAGAATTGAGAATGCTTAAAAATGTTAGCATCATATCAAAAAGACGGCATTGCTTTTAAGAACATCCCTCTGAAATGATCATTACTCATCATCGCCCCTGAGCTCCCGAATCTCCTTTTTAAGCCATCCGATTTCATCCCTGAGTTCCTGGATTTCCTCGCTTTGCCCGACTTCTTCTGCCAGCTCATCAACAACATCCTCCACATCCTCAGACTCCATATCCTGGAGCTTGTCGTTGACGACGATGGAAAACAGAATCACGCCTATGACAGATGAGAATAGCATCAGCGGATAGATGTCTCTGACATACTGAAACGAGATGTCTGAAGGGGTTGCAAACACCACCATAAGCATCTCAAAGCCCGTGAAGAGAAACATCAGCACGACTGCAGCAAATGGCCTTGGATACTTCTTGCCGCTCCACCAGAACACCAAACTTCCGACGATTCCTGAAATAACTGTTGACACAGCACACGGAACGGCGGTGACGCCTCCCAGAGTGAAGCGGTATGCCCCTGCAATGATTCCCACCGGTATTCCGACGACCGGTCCGCCGAAAAGGCCGCTCAACATGACAACCATGCACCTGACGTTGGCGGGAGCGCCGTTTACACGTATGTGGAAGCGTGATGCGTAAAGCGCCAGAAGCAAAAACACGATGAAGCACACAAGAAGGTTTTTCCTGCTCAGTTTCCCCTGCATGATTTCCTTGAACTGGCTGAGGCTTGTCGCCATGAGAATGAAAATCAGAATTACGCACAGAATCCTGAACATCTCCAGATACGGTCCGAAAATCACCGCTGTGTTTGATTTTCCGCTGAAATAGGAGGTTATGAGTCCCAGTATCGTAATGATAATAAGGTAAGCCATTTCATAAAGCGAGCTTCCCCTCTCCCTCAGCTTGGCCAGTCTTGAGGTGATGAAACCCAGAATTATGATTGTCGGTATGACGGTCGAGAAATAGTCGTAGGTTTCAAGGTGGACGCTTACGCCGGCCTGCCAGTAGTATAATATGAGCCCTACAAGAAGCACAACATTTGAAATTATCAAAAGCAGATAGAGTATGTTCATCTTAAGGTAGTTGGCGTTACTTTGTGATATTTTGCGAATCATGTGAATTTCCTTGCAGGTCCTGTTTTAAGTAATATGATTATTAATATATTTGCAGTTGTATTTAACTTTATTGTGCAAGAATTCTCCGGCTTCTTTAAGCCGGGGATGAATTGCACATTTTAGTGGGTTAGTGTCTATATTTTTTTTATGTGGATGG
>CACWUH010000082.1 GCA_902764015.1 uncultured Methanobrevibacter sp.
TCTAACAATAGGTCAATTACTGGTGAAGTACCAATATTACCACTTTTAATAATAGCAATTTTAACTACCATAATTTTGTCTCCATATTTGATAATAATATCTTTCATTCAAAAACTATTTAAATTTTATTATTTATTGTTTTTAATCAGTATATTAATATTTTCAATGAATATTATCCAAATTATTAATTTATATGTAAAATTTTATACAGTCAATACTTTTTATGGGATTTTATTAGTAAAAATAATGTTAGATATGCCAAAATTTGAGTTGAAAATTGCCATTTCCAATTGACGAAAAAGTGGACTATTAAATGAAATTTTTAAAAAAAAATCAGAGTGGTTCCGACGAGACTCGAACTCGTGATCCCCTCCTTGTAAGGGAGGTATCATACCAACTAGACCACGGAACCAACAAACATTATTATGACTTTAATAATATATATACTTTACTGTTAACTTAAAATTTCTATTAATGTAAAAAATTTTGAAGTGATAAAATGGCTTGGGATGACACAGCTAGTAAAATATGGTTTGATGGAAACATGGTAGACTGGAAGGATGCAAACATTCACGTACTCTCTCATGTTGTCCATTATGGTACAAGTGTTTTTGAAGGAATTCGTGCATATAAAAACGAAAATGGCGTAGGAGTATTCCGCCTTAAAGAGCACGTTCAACGTTTATTCGATTCTGCAAAAATCTATAAGATTGAAATTCCATACACACAGGAAGAAGTAGAGGAAGCAATTCTGGAAACAGTCCGCGTCAATGATTTGGACGGCTGCTACATACGCCCTATCGTATTCAAGGGATATGGAGAACTTGGTGTTGACCCTTCAAACTGTCCTGTCAATGTGGTCATTGCCGCATGGGAATGGGGATCATATCTTGGTGAAGAAGGAATGGCAAACGGTGTTGACATCGGAATCTCATCATGGAGAAAGCCTGCACCTGACACATTCCCTGCACTCGCAAAGTGCGGTGCAAACTATATGAACTCCCAACTGGCAAAGCTTGAAGCCATCGACAACGGATATGATGAGGCAATCATGCTTGACTATGAAGGCCACGTTTCAGAAGGAAGCGGAGAAAACATCTTCCTCGTTGAAGGCGAAAAGCTCTTCACACCTGCAATGTCCTCATCCAATCTCAAGGGAATCACAAGGGATTCAGTAATGACAATTGCACGTGACTTAGGCTATGAGGTTGTAGAGGAAGTTATTTCAAGGGAAAGGCTATACGCAGCAAATGAAGTGTTCTTCACAGGAACCGCAGCAGAAGTTACTCCAATTCGTTCAATTGACCACAGAACCATTGGAATCGGTAGAAGAGGTCCGATTTCAGAAGAAATTCAAAGCGCTTTCTTTGATATTGTAGAAGCTAAAGTGGAAGACAAATACGGATGGCTGACTTACATTTAAACGGTGTAGGCAATGGATATAATTCAGGGAATTATTATCGGTATAGTTCAGGGTTTGACTGAGTTTCTGCCGGTAAGCAGTTCCGCACATTTGGTTTTTGCTCATAGGCTCCTGGGAGTCGAGAGCTCTATAGCTTTCGATGTTTTCCTTCATTTGGGGACCCTGATTGCGGTGATGTGGTTCTTCAGATATGACATCTACAAGATGCTTGTGTCATGGTTTTCAAGCATTCAGGACATATTGCATGGAAGGTTCAAGGAAGGATTCTATGAGGATCCCTACAAAAGGCTTGCATGGTATGTCATTTTGGCAACCATTCCGGTCGGCATTGTCGGAGTGCTTTTTGAAGACTCCGTAGATGCATTGTTTTCCGGTGCACTGTATGTTCCGGCATTCTTCCTGTTCGTGACCGGTACCATTTTGTACCTGTCCCAAAGGATGTCAAATGGAGAAATAAACTACAATACAATCACTAAAAAGGAAGCCCTGTTCATGGGATTGGGTCAGGCATGCGCAATACTTCCGGGCCTTTCACGTTCAGGAACGACAATTGCCGCAGGTTTGACAATAGGTCTCAACAAGGAATTTGCAGCAAAATTCAGTTTCATATTATCAATACCTGCAATTTTCGGAGCTTTTGTCATACAGCTCAAGGACATAGGCTCTGCGATGGATGCAAACTTCCTTCCTATATTTTTGGGATTCATCGCATCAATCGTCGCAGGTTATATAGCCATCAAATGGATGCTTGACCTGATACAAAATAAGAGTCTGGATATCTTTGCATATTACTGCTGGTTGATGGGCCTGATAGTGTTTATGGGTTCAATCGCCCACATATTCTAAAAATTAAATGGTAGAGATTAGAAATTAATCTCTATTTACAAACTTTTTCTATTTTTCTTCTTAATCTTTCAACGGAGTTTCCCAATACGAGTGCGGCAAACATCGCACCGCCCGCTCCGGCGCCCTCTTTAACAAATCCTTTCAGGTAATTTTTAAGTCCTTCATGTTGGGATTCCTCAAATCCAGGGTCCACCGCATGGACTGTGATGCTGTCGTCAATCTGCTCTAAGATACCGAACAGATCTGCAGTCTCATCGCCTGCAACGAACACCGTAGTGGCTAGATTGATTCTTGAAAAGTCGAATGTAGGCTGTATGGACTTGATTACTGCACATGTTGCGGCCATCTGCGTTCCTCCAGCCAAGATAATAGGGATATCGGAACCTAAAACCAATCCTGCAATTGCGGGGATGGTCGGATCTCCCACCGCACCGATTGCCTGGATTGCATCGGCCTTGCCTGGCTCTATTCCGGCATTTTCCAATCCTTCATTCACGGCATTGATTTTCATGTCATGGGGATTGTGTGGCATGCTTCCGCTGACCTTCTCGTTGGCTTCATAGCCCAATGCCTTTAAAACACCTAAGGCAGTTGTGGTTCCGGCAGCAATGCTTTCACCGATGATTAACATTTCATGCCTTTGTGAGAGCTCATTTCCCAAATCCTTTGCGTTTTCAAATATTTCCAATGGGTTCAAGACGCCCTTTCCGGTCCTTATGTCCCTTCCATAATCCTTTCCCAGGCTGACGTATTCGACATCTGGCTTGATTTTGGATCCTGCATCAACGATGACGAATGGGATTTCAGCAAGCTGAAGTGATGCTTTCGTAAGCCTTGCAGGTGTCGGTGCAGCCGCATCTCCCACTACGGTTTCGGCAGGTGCCTCGCAGCATCTCACCTCTCCCAACACCATGAATTCGGCATCCCCTGCAGGGGTGTATTCGGTCAGGTCTGCAGACGGGCCCGCTCCGGAAATTCCTTCAATCAATGAGGTTTCGGTTGTTCCTATTGTAAGTAAGAATACGGCCTCGTCTTCGGCTTCCTGTAGCTTTTCAATCAATTCGGTTGAGCCGTAGGTCGTGATTCCATCAATCATCAGTTTCACCTTGCTTTTTCAGTAAGTCAATTATGATCTTGTTCTGGTTAATAATCTTCTTGTTCTGGAGCATGATTTTTTTAAGCATTTCATCCTGTGACAGTTCGTTGTCTGTCTTGAATGTCTGTCCGTCCCTTGCTCTTGGAGGGATTCTGATTTGGTCCTTTGGAGGAAGTGAAGATTCTTCATCTGGTCTTTTAGGTATCACTCCTTTTGATGCGCTGTCGTCCTTTGACACGAAATCGACATATCTGTGCGTCACCTTGTTCTTTCCTCTCTCATCCAAAAGTTCCATCAGTCTGTCATCCACTTGCTCGACGCCAACAAGCTGTTCCTGCTCCACTTCATGTATCAATCTCTTTTGAATGTTGTATGCATTGTAGATTGGTATTCCACGAGTGTTGCATTCGTTTTTGAACATATCGCTGATGTTGATGTCTCCAGTTAATTGTTTTACTCTCTTCTGTTCAGGAGTATTTGCGCTATAAAATCCCATGCTTTCACTTATGTCATTTGAATTTAAAAAATATTTTTATATTTTAAATTAGTTATATACTAATTAATTAAATTTTCCCAGTGATGATTTTGATAAGTTTAGGAATTGAAGGAACAGCAGAAAAAACAGGTGTAGGCATTGTCGACAGCGACGGAAATATTCTGGCGATGGTTGGAAAACAGTTGTTTCCGGAGGAAGGAGGAATACATCCGAGAATTGCCGCAGAACACCATGCCGAATGGATTCCTAAACTCATACCTCAGGCCCTTGAGGATTCGGGCCTGTCATATGATGACATTGATTTAATTTCATTTTCACAGGGCCCTGGCTTGGGTCCCGCCTTGAGGATAGTTGCAACTTCTGCCAGAAGTTTGGCGCTATCGCTTAAAAAGCCGATTATTGGCGTTAACCACTGTATAGGTCATGTTGAGGTCGGAAAGCTTGACACCGGTGCGGTCAATCCTGTGTCGCTTTACGTAAGCGGAGGAAACAGCCAGGTGATTGCCTATGAAAGCGGAAGGTATCGCATTTTCGGTGAAACGCTGGATATTGCAGTCGGAAACTGCCTTGACCATTTCGGCCGTGAAACCGGTCTTGGCCATCCTGGCGGGCCGGTAATTGAGAAATTGGCAAAGCAGGGATCTTATGTCGATTTGCCATATGTGGTTAAGGGAATGGACTTTTCTTTTTCGGGACTGCTCTCGGCGGCAATACGGGAAGTTCAGAAAGGCACGCCGATGGAGGATGTCTGCTTCTCGCTTCAGGAAACCGCCTTTTCAATGCTTGTTGAGGTTACCGAAAGGGCGCTGTCACACACCCAGAAGGATGAGGTGATGCTTTGCGGAGGGGTTTCGGCCAATTCACGATTGCGCGAGATGCTCAGGACAATGTCTGAGGAGCACGGAGCCAAATTCTATATGCCTGAGATGAAGCTGTGCGGCGACAACGGTGTCATGATTGCATGGCTTGGCCTTTTGATGTGTAGGCAGTTCGGTCCGATGGATCTCTCACAAACCGGTATCATCCAGAGGTTCAGAACCGATGAGGTCGACATTCCATGGATTGACAATTCAAAAACCTATTTAAAATTATCCGATGATTTGATAGCCAAAGGGGCTGAATCAAACATTGTTAAAAGCACTTATCTCGGTGAAAGGGCAGTCATCAAGGACCGCATTCCTAAGGGCTATAGGATTGCCGAAATCGATGATAAAATCAGGCGGGCAAGAGCCAAGGAGGAGGCTAAGCTCTTAAGTGATGCCAAACGGGTGGGCGTCAGGACTCCGGTATTGTATGATGTTGATTTGAATAGAAAGGCAATTACCATGGAGGAAATCGACGGCGTCATGGTCAAGGAGGTAATCAATGATGATTTGGCCTTCAGGATGGGTGAGGAAATCTCCAAGCTGCACTCGGCAGACATCATTCACGGCGACATTACCACTTCAAACATAATGCTTGCAGATGGGGATTTGGTCTTCATAGATTTCGGCCTTGGAAGGTATTCTCAGCTCAGGGAAGATAAGGCCGTTGATCTGCTTGTTTTGAAAAAATCGCTGCAGAGTATTGATTATGGCCTGGCACTGAAATATTTCGATTTGGTTTTAGAAGGTTACGGCGATGAATCAATCGTTAATGTGATAAAAGACATTGAATCACGCGGAAGATATACTCATTGATTGCATTTCTATTTTTAACTTTTTTCATTTGAATTTTACAATTTACTTTATTTTAAGTCATAATTACGAAGTCAAGGCAATTTTTCAAACTGAGGTCAATTTTACAAGGTCAAAGCAATTTAACGAAGTAAAAGCAATATTTTATTCATTAAATGTAGGAAAATTCTTAAATATTAGTATTGACTAATTATTTAAAAAAATATTTTAGTCCTTTATCTCAAGTAACCCATACAATAACCCATGAAATTGGTTACAATTTTATAATTTCATGGGATACTAATAATTTATTTAGTCATTAATTAAATCAATCATAATAATAAAATATTTATTTTAATTTCATCCAAATTTAATTATTTTACTAATATTTATATAAAATTATTATATTTTTTAATCTATAGGGATTTTCAAAAAAGCATTATATAATGGGTTACTTTAAATTAATTACAGGTACAATAATTCTAGTACTTGTTTTATCAGAATAGTTTATATTAATTGTTGTTTTTATTTTTCATTATTTATTTATATAAAAATAAAAAGATTATTTCTTTATAATATTTGGGTTATTCTACTCCATATTATTTTTTTTAACTGTCAATCATGTGTCAATTTTTTTGACCATACCAAACTATAATAAAAATCACCAATATAATTAAAATTATGATAACATTTATAACTGGTAACGAACATAAAGTAAAAGAAGCAGAGAACATTTTCAAAGATTATGACATTAACTTGAAGCATATTGATTTGGGCTACGAAGAGCCTCAAGGAACGCTTGAGGAGGTGGCCATATCAGGCGCAAAATATGCTTGTCATGAACTTGACTGTCCTGTGATTGTTGAAGATGCTGGTTTATTCATTAAAGCTTTAAACGGATTTCCGGGAACCTATTCGCATTATGTTCAGGATACCATTGGAAATCAGGGGATTTTAAAGTTATTAACCGATACTGATGACCGTTATGCCGAATTCAGGTCAGTTATTGGGTACTGTGCCCCCAATTCTGAGCCCAAGATCTTTTTAGGCAAGGTGTCAGGAGAAATCGCAGTCGAAGAAAGGGGAAATCTTGGATTTGCCTTTGACCCGTTGTTTTATGTTCCCAGTTTGGACAAGACATTCGGTGAGCTTACGACTGATGAAAAAAACCGATTTTCACATAGAAAAAATTCTTTAGAAAAGTTTATCAAATGGTATTCCAGTCAGGAATAGCAGTATTTTTCTAATTGATACTAATTGGGCTTATTTAAGATTTAAAAAATTTAAAGAGGTTTATATTATGGCAAGACCAGAATGGGTAACTTATAGTGA
>CACWUH010000083.1 GCA_902764015.1 uncultured Methanobrevibacter sp.
TGAAGAAAAGGAAAAAATCAAAAGGGATATAGTGGAAAAGGTAAACTCGGTTCTTGAGAAAAACGGCGAGTCCTTCAGGATGGACAGGGTCAATGTCCTAAACACCAAGGAAACGGTCAAGTTCATGGGAAACTACAGGGTCTATGACAGGAAAAACTACGGCCCGGCTTCCCGAGAAATCAATTCCTTTTTAAAGCAGTACGGTGATGTCGAAATAAAGTCCAAGAAAATCAGGGACAGCGGAATGAAGTTCACTGCAGTCAGCTTCAACTTCGAGCTGTAGGGTTTGAGGTGGTGAAGGGTTTGGATATTCCACAGAGATGTTCCTCAATAGAATAGGGATTCATCAAAATCGTCATCGTCCAATCCACCCACAGTTAATATCAGTTATAAAATTACTATTAATTAAACTTATTTTGGAAGGTGTCTGCGGGCTTTGCATTGATGATGATTTTTGTCGGTGCAGCTTCTTTGACACAACTTTGCTCGGTTTGGTAACAATGTTTTAGGTGTTTATGTTCTTTTTAATTCTGACATTTACACACAAGATTGCTTCGGCTTTGTCGGGTTTTAGGTTCCTTGCCATAATTTAATATATGTCGTCCGGAGAGTTATCATCAATTCTGCAATCATCAATTTCAAGATTGCTTCTCTCGACATTGAATATTGCTCCGCCGGTGTCCGCCGTGTTTTTTGACATTTCACAATCAGTCACTGTCAACTGTTCAGTTTGGTTGTTGATTGCTCCTCCATAGATTGCAGAGGAATTTTTCAAGAATTTTGAGTTTTCTATTGTCATTTCACACCATTTTATGATGGCGCCACCATTGATGCCTGCAGAATTGGAGTCAAATTCACTGCCTGAAATGTGGATGTGGCCTTCCCTCGAATAGAGTGCTCCGCCATCTTCAGCATTATTGCTTTTAAACAACGATTCTGAAATATTTACATCTCCTTCATATGTATTCAATGCTCCGCCATCCTTTTTTGCGGCATCGTTTGTAAATTTAGTATATAAAATATCCAAGTCGCCTCTGTTGAATATTGCCCCTCCATCAAATGCATCATTTCCATCAAATAAGCTATTGAAAATCTTCAAAGATCCTTTCTGCACATTGACGGCTCCGCCATCCTTTCTTGATGCGTTTTTTGTAAAGGCACTGTTTTCAAATCTCAGATTTCCCCAATTTATAATTGCGCCTCCGTCGCATTTGGAGGAATTGTTTGAAATTCTGGAGTCCTGAATTTCAAGGGTTGCATTCTTTTCATTGTTTATTGCTCCACCGTCACCTTCTGCGAAGTTGGATTCCAATTCACATGACCTGAGTCTGATATCTCCCTGATTGATTATTGCCCCTCCGCTTGTTGATGTGGAATTGCATTTAAACAATGAATCTTCAACAGACAGCATTGCCTGCCTTTGGTTTCTGATTGCGGCGGCATTTTCATTGGAATGGTTATTCAAAAATTTGGTTTTTTCAACTATGGCGTCTCTGTTGTTGGTTATTATTGGTTTTTCATTTGAATGCAGGCCGAATTCGCATTTGATGATATGCAATTGGTGATTGTTTACTATTTGGGATTCGTTTTTGGATATGTTGTTTATAAACTTGCAGCTTTTGAATGTAATCTTTTTATCATTGTTTATTAAGGCATTTCCGAAAGCCGAACGGTTGAAAATGAATATGCAGTCTTCAAATAGCATCTCTCCATCATTTTCAAATGCAGATGATTTCGGACAATATGCATTCTTAAATATTATATTTTTAAAGACAACATTGGAGTTCTTTATATTGAAAAACGATGCCCTGTCATCGCCGTTTATTTGAAATCCTCTTCCATCAATTGTCAATGCATCCCTATCACTTATCCGGATGCCGCATTTGAATTCATGATCTCTCATATAATCAAACATGATGTCTTGATTTAGGATAATTTCATCTGATCTGCTGATTTCGGCTGCCAAAAAACTGAAGGAGTCGGATTCGCCAATAGGGGTTGTGATGTCATATACATTGCCCGCCATTGGGTTTCCAACAAATTTTCCGGCATTCAATATGTCTTGCCGTATTCTTGATTTGTTATCAACGAATTCGTTGCTGTCCAATACAAGGACGTCCCTGTTGAATATTGCTCCGCCATAACCTGCAGATGAGTTGTTTAGAAATCTTGAATTTTTCACATACAATTTGGAACGGTTGAGTATTGCTCCGCCGTCATCCTCACATTTGTTGTCTTTAAATTCGCAGCATATGACATTCAAGCTTGAACCCGTCACGGTTCTTATTGCCGAGCCTCCGGTGATGTGGCCTTCAAAGTCATTGGTCAGATAGGCATTTTTGAAAAGGATGTTTTTCAAGGTCACGTTCTTTGAGAGAACCGTGAAAATCGAGGTTCTTCTGGCGCCATCTATGTAGTGTCCCTGACCGTCTATGGTCAGATTATCCCTCATGATTTCGATTCCGCCTTCATAAAATTCCAGCTCGCAATTCTTCAATTTGATGTTGTTTTCAAGCTTAATCACGTTGTCGGAGGATTTTGAGATTTGCCTGTCGAGCCAGCTGAAGCTGAATTCCTTGTCGCATGCCTCGTCCATAACGGAAAGTGAGCCTTCATTGTTGATTGATTCGGAATCGCATTTCCATATATCGATATGGCCGAGGTTCAAAATGCCGCTGCCATCCAGTTGGGGTTCCCTTAATCTCATGTAGGTTTCATTCAATATGCTGGCGGATTTATGATTGACCGCCTTGTTGTTTTTGAACTTTACCTTTTCGAGGCTTGCCGATTCGCCGTTGTTGTAGACATTGGCTATGCTGACCTCATTTTCAGACAGTTTGGAATTTGATAAATATATGATGCCGTTTTCATTGTTTTGGATTATTATTCTTACTGAATTTTCATTAAAATTGCAGTTGAACATTTCCAGACGGGTTTCATTGAAAACAAGGCTGAGCTTTGAGGTGTGATTTGTGAAATCGCAGGATTCGCATCTAATCCTGTTTTCACTGTAGATTGCACACCCCTCGCCTGCGGCATGATTGTCAGTGAATTGGGTGGATTTCACAGTCAGCTCTGCGTCAATCACATTGCCGATTGCGCCGCCGTATCCTTCAGCGGAATTGCCTGTGAATAGGGAATCTTTAATGTTCAATCTGCCCCAGTTAAGTATTGCCCCGCCGCTGTTTTCTGATGAGTTGTTGGAGAATTTCACGCTTTCGATTTTTACATTGCCCGCTCTTGCAAATATTGCAGGGCCTTCATTTTGGGAGCGGTTATTTTCGAATACCGATTTTGTAATCTTGATGTCTCCAAGAGTGTAGATTGCATGTCCATCATCCAAATCGTTGGATTCAATATTGCATTTATCCAATGTCAGTGAAGACTCATCATTGATGAATATTATTGCAGAAGAACCCTTCAGCTGGCAATTTTTGAAATTCAAATTCTTAAATGTGATATTTTTGGAGTTGATGTTAAAGATTTTATTTAAATCCTTTGCAAAAATGGAATGGCCGTTGCCGTTGACAGTTAAGCCGTCACGGTTTATGTCTATTCCCGTTTCAAACCTTTCCGCTTCCGAATCTATTAAATAAACATCGCTTTTTAATGTTATTTCACTGTTGCTTTGAATAAGATTGTTCAAATCCGTGAATGTCAATGCGTCCGGCACAGGTTGCGGAGTTACAATCGGTTCAATCTCGGGATGCCTGATTTCCTCTGATTTGAATCCATAAAGCTGGAAGATTTCTTTGTATCTGTCGATATATTCAAGTTCGCTTAAGCCGTATTTATAGATTGAAAACATCTGTGAATCACCAAGCTTGTCTGCAAAATCACACAGGACATCATCTATATAAATCAGCAATATGCGCTTATCGTGATGAGATGCTTTTCTAACATCTTCCAACATGTCCAAGGATTGATTGGAATTTCTTGAGATGAATGCTACCACCAATGATGAATATGGAATCTTACCAGTGTCATTGCAGTCAAAATCGATTCCCTGATTCTCATATTGTTTCATCTGCGTGTCAACAAACTCCCAATCATCATCGTCATAGCTTAAGTAAATGTTAAATGAACTTGCGGCAATTCCTGAAAATGGATCCTCTTGTTTGTATATTCCTTTTCTAGCATCCGGATGAATATCTTTCTGTCTGATTCCATGGCTGTTGAAAGTGTCGATGCACCGCTCAATGAATTCCTCATTTCCATAATAAAATTTGAATAATGATATTTTATTCATCAAAAGGAAATCATAAATACCTTTTAATTCAACATCCTCTAAAAAAACAGGCAATACTTCCTTGTCCTGCTTAAGGGCACATGACAATTCCTTAAAATGAGTCGTTTCCCTTACATCGCCACGGTTAATAATGCCTTTTGTGATGAGAGTTACAAATAGGGAGGAGTTGCGAATAATCTCGGCGATTTCTCCTGAATTCTCTCCCATATTATACGCAATATTGAAGCCCTTATGATTTAGCTCACTTAGCACGGGACGCACAATCTCCAAGTCTTCCACATCGAAGCTGAAATAAATATATTTCTCATCTTTGCCATTATAATCAGAAATTCCCTTATAAGAAGATGGGCGATAGTTCACAATACCCTCAAAAGTCGGGGGTTGTTTCACAACACCATAAATAGTCGGCGGCTGTTTCACAATACCCTTAATAGTTGTGGGTGGTTTCACATAGCCCACGGGTAACACGTTATCTAGATGTTCACCGGCATCATGCACCCATTCAACATTCCCATTTGTTGAAATAAACTGCTCCAAATCATTTCTTTCACTATCGAAAGCCTTTATTGAACCCACGTTGAATACTGCATATCCGCCTTTCTCATCGTGGAATCTGCAGGCTTCGAGCTTCAAATCGCCTATATTTAAAATATCATGTCCGCCCCTTTTGGCTAAATTGTTGATGAATTCGCAGTTGACAAGTTCCAATTCGTCTTCATTAATGATTGCGCCGCCATAGCCTTTGCGGCTGGCAAACATCCTCTCAGGGGCCTTTGCATTCTTAAAGGTTATATTTTTCAAAACCACATTCCTGGCTTTCACATGGAAAATGCGGTCCTTTCCATTGCCCTCAATGACATGGCCGTTACCGTCGATGACCACATTGTCCTTTCTTATTGTAACAGGATTTCTTATTGAAATGTTCTCATTTAGCAGTATGTTGCTTGAATTCATGATTAAGGCATTTAAATAATGATCGTCCTTTACATTTGGCTTGGATGGGGTGGCCTCATCAACGCTTTGATTTGAAATGCCGGAATACTGAACTTTTTTTTTCACCATGCCCTCAGGCTCGGCAGAAGGTTTAAAATAACCTCTATGTCCGCTCCATTCTGCAAGATTATCATCTTCAAATCGGTCATCAGATACGGCTCCCCAGTCAAAAGGAGTGATTTTAAAATCATATATCCTTTCATCGCTTAAAGACATATTATTTAGGATTAATTCTCCAACGTTATAAATTTCAAATCCATTTTCCAGTATATTTGAATCGAATTGGACATGATCCATATTGCAGGTTTCGCTGTTGTAAACATTTGCCTTTGTGATTCGATTTTCGCTGAATTCAGACTTTAGAACCGATAGGTTTCCATTGTTTGAAACGGTGACATCCAGAAAATTGTTCTCAAAAGCGGAAAAGACAATTTCGCATTCGTCTTCATTCACAATCAAGTTTTCAATTGACGAGTTGGCATAAAATTTAGAATTAATGCAGTTCAGCTTTCCGAAATTGTGGATTGCACATGCACTCTCTTTTAGCTCGTTTTCCACAAATTCGGAATTTTCAAAAATAAAATCGCCTTTTGAACATATTAAGGATTTCTTTGAGCTATTGGATTTGAATGCTGTATTTTTGATGATGATTTTGCCCGAATTCACAATTATATGCCCATCCAAATCATTGGACTCGAAAAAACAGGATTCCATTGTTAAAGAGGAATCGCCATCGACTTTAATCAGGGGTGAGGAATCCTTCATGAGGCAATCCTTAAATAATATGTTTTTCAACAGGACATTTTGAGAGGTGATGGCAAATATATGATTGACATTGTCGGCGCTGATTGTGTGTCCGTTTCCCTCAATAATCACATTTTCGGCTTTCAAATCAATGTTGTCGGAGGAATCCGTGATAAATAAATCCTCATTCAATGTGATTTGTTGGGATGACTCATCCAGTTTCCCACTATATTTGGCAGGTTTTTTATTTATTCTTTTTCCTCTACTATTGAGAAACCCCATAACTTCACCTATATTGATATATTGGTGAAATATGATTAAATATTTTTTATGGTTTGATGGTATTGGATTTCTCTTTTTTTTGAGTTGCTTTTAACACAACTTGGCTCGGTTTACTAACAATGTTTTAGGTGTTTATGTTCCTTTTGTTTTTGACTTTTACACACAATATTGATAGGCTTTGTTGGGTTTATTAACAATCTTT
>CACWUH010000084.1 GCA_902764015.1 uncultured Methanobrevibacter sp.
TAGTTTTGGTGTCCACAACCCCAGCCTACAAGCGGGCTGAAACCTGCATCAGGCTCTTTGATATTGCTGTGCGCAGCCACAGTCAAATGAGTAGGGTCACTGTCAGATGAACCTCCCATTAACGCGAAAGCGGCGACAACAATAACGATGAGTGCTACCACACCGCATATAATCATTGTTTTCTTTTCCATAATTTCACCATTTAACTAAATCTCCATATTAAAATAAAAGTATTACTTTTCTTTAAAAAAATACCTAATTAGTAATACTTTTTTAATTTATTTTAATATTATGTCTAATTTTATAGAAAAACATATAAATAGATATTTATTACTTTTAAGATTTGTTTGAAAACTAAAATTTTTTTAATAAAACAGTGAAAAAATAGACAATATAAAAAGACATAATGTAAAAAAAGATATACATATTCAAAATTCTTAACTCAAAGAGCAATACTCATAAATTCCCTCTCCGATGAAAAGTAATACTTAAATAAATTTATATAATATCAATTTTAAATATTCGCCCATGAGCCTTTCCCACAAGCTAAAAAACCACCTGTTAAAAAATGGCGCTACTGAAGTAGGATTCGCAGACATAGCCAATTTCACACCGAAAGAAGGATTAGAGATTGGAGTTGTCTTTTATATCACATATCCAAAGGAAATAATAAGGAATATGCAGAATGCACCCACCCCCGAATATCTTCAGGAATTAATCAGCCTGAACACAAGATTGGATACACTTGGAATGAAATGTGAGGAATTCTTAATCGATGAGGGCTATGAAGCCTATGCCCAAACAAAAAAGAGACTGGGAAGTGATTTTGGAGAGTTCAATTCATTTGAATTGCCCCACAAAACCATAGCCACCCGTGCAGGCCTTGGATGGATCGGCAAATCCGCACTATTCACCACAAAGGATTATGGATCCGCTTTAAGATTATCATCAGTTTTGACGAATGCTCCTCTTGATATTGGAAAGCCAATTCTCAAATCAAGATGCGGAAAATGCATGGAATGCAGGGACGCATGTTTTGGAGGAGCCATCAGCGGAAGGGAATGGAACTACACTCTTAAAAGAAACGACTTTTACGATGATAAAAAATGTGAAAACTATGCCCTAAAAGTATCCGAAGAAAACCTAGGAAAAGCGGATACCGTATGCGGAAAATGCATCTTCGCCTGCCCCCATACACAGAAATATATCAAAAAACTATAATTTTACTGCATATCTGAAATCATATGCCTGAGGGTTAATGTCCAACTCATGAATCTGCTTATCCATGTGCACGGTTTCCAGTTCATCATTGGAGTCAAGTGCCACTACAAAGCCCATTTTTGTCCAGAATTCCAAAGCCCCCGGAAGGGTCTTGTGGGTATGCAGATAGATGTCATCATATCCAACACCATTTGCAAAATTCTCAGCAATGGCAAACATTTTCGAAGCCAAACCACAGCGCCTACATCTCCTATCAACAAACAAACGCCATATGCTGGATGTAGTTTCCTTCGAATACAAATGCCTGAATTCCGGAAAGTCTTTATCATATGCCCTTATGCCAATCGTTGCGATGATTTCACCGGTTTCGAGATATGCGACAAAAAAGTTATTTCTTTTTGGGCCAATATAGAATTCATCCATTCTTACAATATCCTGATGCCATTCGGGAACGTAATCATATCCGAATTCATTCTTTATCATTTTAAATAAGAATTTCTGAACTTCATTTATTTCTTCTGAGTCTTTACCCAATTCCTTGATAATGACATTCATGAACGACACCCTTTTTATAAAAGGTATTACTAATAAAAAAAAATTTATCTAATAAGTAATACTTTTTAATAAATTTTGAATAACTTTAATATTGATAAGGTACAAATTAGTATTTAAAAGTTATCATTTGAAAATCCAAAAGGTGATTTGATGGAAAAAGTATTAGATGTGGAAAATGTTTCAATCTCATTCATTCAATATACCAAGGGATTAAATCAAAGGGATTTGAAGGTCATCAGCGATTTGACCTTGGACATATCTGAAGGAGAGATATTGGCAGTTTTGGGTTCAAGCGGTTCTGGAAAAAGCCTGCTTGCACATGCAATATTTGGAATCCTGCCTGAAAATGCAAACCTCAACGGAAAAATCAAATATAAGGGAAAAGAATTATCACAAGAAGACAAAGAGGAAATAAGGGGAAAGGACATAGTGCTGGTGCCTCAATCAGTGAACTTTTTAGACCCCCTAATGAAAATATCCGACCAGGCAATCGGACATACCGAAAGTGATGAAGAAAGAAAAGCGAAAAAACTTAAACAAAGAGAGATCTTTGAACATTATAATTTAGGTCCGGAAGTGGATGAAATGTATCCATTCCAGTTATCGGGAGGAATGGCAAGAAGGGTGCTTGTCTCTACCGCACTGTTATCCGACCCCAAACTAGTTGTTGCAGATGAACCTACACCAGGACTTGACGAAAAAACAGTACAAGAAACATTAAATCACTTTAAACACATGAAAGAAGACGGAATAGGCGTGCTTCTAATCACACACGACATCCATGCAGCACTTGAAGTGGCGGACAGAATCGGAATATTCTATTCAGGATATGTAATTGAAATCGCCCTTAAAGAAGACTTCTCGGGAGATGGCGAAAACTTGCTGCACCCATACACAAAAGCACTATACAAGGCACTGCCTGCAAACGGATTTGAACTGGTAAAAGGACATCAACCGCTGCACGGCGAGATTCCAAAGGGATGCCCATACTACAACCGATGCGAATGGCGCATGGACAGATGCAAAGAGGAAAGGCCGGAACTGCTTGAGTTAGGAAAGAAAAGAGTAAGATGTTTCAAATATGAGGAAGGTGTAGAAGATGAAACTTAAGGCAGAAAACATTTCATTCAAATATCCATCCGCTAAAAACTATTTGCTGAAAGACGTCAATCTCGAATTGGACAACAAAAAAGTAATTGGCCTGATTGGCGACAGCGGAAGCGGAAAGTCAACATTATGCAAAATATTATCAGGATACATTACAAAATATGAAGGAAGCGTCACATTCGACGGACAGCCACTTCCCAAAAAAGGATTCAAGCCGGTTCAGCTAATCTATCAACACCCTGAAAAAGTGATGAATCCAAAATGGAAAATGAAACAGGTTCTCGAAGAATCATGGGATGTTCCAGACGATGTTCTGGAAGAGTTCGGCATTCAGAAATCATGGCTCACAAGATTTCCACAGGAACTGTCCGGCGGAGAGCTTCAAAGGTTCTCGGTTGTAAGATCCCTCAATCCAAACACCAAATTCCTAATTGCAGACGAGATGACAACCATGCTTGATGCAATTACTCAAGTGCAAATCCTCGATTCAGTTTTGAAAGTGGTCAAGAAAAGAAACATGGGATTCCTGCTTGTCAGCCACGATATGCCATTAGTCGAGACAATCTGTGACGAAAAAATCTATTTCAAAGATATTAGTGGTGTTTAATCATTAATATCCATCAATTTTTTAATTTTCCAATCAGCCCAGATCATAGTGATGTTGTTCGAGACAACCTCCCCCAAAACAATGCCCATCCAAGCACCCCATACGCCATATCCCATATAAACGCCCAAGAGAACTGCAAAAAATATTGTGAAGCCAGTTTCCCTCATGATTGTCTGAAACATTGAGGTTATTCCCTTGCCTATTCCTTGAAAGACATATGTCGAATTCACGCCAACAGCCATTGTCGGATAATAGATTACAATCCATGCCAGAAAGCTGGTGAGTTCCGAAGCTATTCTTGCACTGCCCGGTGATGAAGTGAATATCGATGCAATATCGCTCGCAAAGACATTTGTCAATATCGCCACGGCAAACGCAATTACTATAGATACTTTCATCGAATATCTATGGACAATCTGAATGTTTTTATAGTTTTTGGCTCCGTAATTTGCGGCAATTACACTAATCAATGCCGTTCCGATGGCGAGCAATGGCGTTGTTCCAATCGTGACTATCCTCCATCCGGTCGAATATACCGCAACCGAATCTGTTGACCCGACAAACGTGAGAAGTGCAGAAAAGACCGCTGCAAAAAATGCATTGTTTAAAAGCTGGATGCTAGCAGGAATGCCCACTTTAACAATGTCTTTTGAAATATCCCTCTTGAACTTGAAATTATTAAAATTTGGCTTCAGGTAAGTGTCTTTTTTGGCATAAAACCAATATAATAAAATCAGAATCACGAAAATAGATGATATTATTGTGGCTATTGCCGCTCCCTTAACTCCGAAATTGAAAGTGTAAATAAAAATCGGATCCAAAATCATGTTTAAGATTGCCGAAGCAATCATGGCATACATTGGACGAGTAGTATCTCCCTCACCCCTAAAGATGCCATATAATGCATTGGAAAGAATGATGAAAACAGAACCTAAAAGAATAATTATGCCATAATCGGTTGCATATCCAATAGTTTGGCCTGCACCCATCGCATTTAAAATAGGATTCAGTGAAGCCAATAGAATCACTGTCAAAACCAATGAAACTATTACATCCAAAATAATTGAGTGAACAGAAGCATTATCCGCTTTTTGCTTATTCTCTTCGCCAAGATATTTCGATAAGGCAAAAGCCGCTCCCGAACCCAAGCCATTTCCAAAACCGACCAAAATCATGAATACCGGTGTGAAAAACCCGACGCCCGAAAGCGCATCGGCACCCAAACCGGATACCCAAGCCGCATCAATCAGGTTGTAAAAACTAGTTATGAGCAATGAAACAATCAAAGGCACGGACATCCTAATCAGTGCTTTTTTCGGATTTTGAAGCATCATATCCACATTATTTGATGAATCATTGCTTATCATAAGTAAATATTAAAATTTATTCAGATATAAAATTACTTGTTTATTAACATTCATTCCTTTTTGAAAACAATTTTTGTTTAAATATAATTTATTTTTTGACAGTAATTTTTAAATACTTAAAATTTTATAATTAATATTGTAATATCTTTTTAAGAATAAGTATTATCATATTTATGAAATTATTGTAATATTTTAATACTAACGGTGGATATTACTTTAGATTTTATTAAAGTTAATTTTTGAGGAAAAAAAATGGAAACTAAATATATTATCGGTGCAATTATAGCAGTTATCGCAATTGTCGGTATTGCTGCAGTTGCTTTAGGTGGAGGAAGCACAGAACATGCCCCTAATGAATTAGTGACATGTGTTGCTGCTCACGGTGAAGAACCAGAATTTGGTTTCGACCCAATGCACGGTTGGGGATACCACGACTCTGGAACAGATCCGCTTATACAAAGTACAATTCTCAAAAGAGATAAGGACAACAATTTTGTAAATGATTTGGCAAAAGATTATACAATATCTGATGACTTGAAAACCTACACTGTAACCATTCGTGACGATGTAAAATTCACTGACGGTTCCAAATTAACCGCTAAAGATGTAGCATTCTCATACAACAAAGCTAAAGAGTTAGGTGAAGGTGCTGACTTAAGCTCCATGAAGGAAGCTAAAGCAGACGGAAATAAAGTAGTATTCACACTCAACAAATCAGATTCAACATTCATCAACAAATTGACTGACGTTGGAATCGTGCCTGAAGCAGGCTATAACGAAGATACATACGGCCAAAACCCAATCGGTTCAGGACCTTATAAATTAGCACAATGGGACAAAGGACAACAGTTCATCCTGGAGAAAAACCCTGACTACTATGGAAAAGAGCCATACTTCGAAAAAATCACTAACCTGTTCCTTGATTCAGATGCAGCATTTGCAGCAGTCAAGAATGGAGATGTTGACATTGCTGAAGTACCAGTAGCATACGCAAACGAAACCGTAGACGGATACCACATGGAATACTTCGACTCAGTCGACGTGCGTGGAATCTCCTTACCAACACAAAATGATACCGGATTAAAATCCGAAGATAATATCACTGTCGGTAACAATGTAACAGGCGACCCTGCTATCAGAGAAGCATTATCTATCGGTATTGACAGACAAAAATTAGTAGATGGTTCATTAAACGGATTCGGAGATGTATGTACCAATGGTGTTGCTAAACAATTACCATGGTCCTACGACCAAGGCAAAGACGGCCAAGTGGATGAAGCAAAATCTGTCCTTGCCGCTGCCGGATGGAAAGATACTGACGGCGATGGAATCGTAGAAAAAGATGGTCAAAAAGCTGCATTCTCAATATACTATAATGCAAAAGCAACTGAAAGACAAGCAATCGCTGTAGCTGTTGCAGAACAAGCTAAAGAAATAGGTATTGAAATCACCCCTGAAGGCGGAAGCTGGGATGACATTGACCCTGTCAAATTCAGCCAAGGAGTGGTATGGGGATTCGGTTCAGCAGACCCATATTCAATTGAACACCAATACGATTCCAGAGTGGCGTGGCCGGTGTGGGTTACGACAACCCTGAATATCTCAACGACAGTGCAGTAGACTCATTAATCGACACTGCTATGGGACAAGACATCAACGCTTCATACAGCACCTGGTCACAAGCTTCACAACAAGCCAACAGCAACTATCCATACTTATGGATCGGTACAATGGACTACACTTACTTCGTAAGTGATTCATTAGACATTTCCAACAGCACACACCTCATCTATCCACACGGTGGAGACATCTGGGGTAACATCTACGATTGGAACCGCATTAATGAAACAGCAGAAGCTTAAACAACAAAACTTAAAATGCTTCTTTTTTTAAAAATTTTATAACGCGGAGATGATTAATATTAACAGCAAAAAATTAGCTAAATTTTTAGGATTTAAAGCTATTAGATTAATAATTTTATTAGTTGTTATTGCCGCAATAAGTTTTATAATGATACAGATGTCCCCTATTGACCCTGTAAAAGCATATCTTGGCCAAAGAATTGTAAGTCAGGAACAGTTGGCCATCATGGGTGAATATTGGGGAACGAATTTATCTTTAGGTGAAAGAGTAATGGGATGGCTTCAGACTTTGGCATCGGGAAGCATGGGTTTTTCATTAATCTATAGGGTCCCTGTAACAGAAGTCATCATACAGAAATTCACTGCCTCATTCACACTCATGGCAGTTTCCTGGGTCATATCCGCAGTTGTAGGTTTTGGACTGGGAATAATTGCCGGTGCCAAAGAGGGCAGCTGGGCAGACAAGGCAATCAAGACATACTGCTACATATTGCAATCAACACCAACCTTCTGGATAGGATTGGTATTGTTGATGGTCTTTTCCGTGTATTTAGGCTGGTTCCCAATCGGACTTTCAGTTCCTATCGGACAGCTATCGGACACGGTCACATTCTGGCAATGGTTATACAGGCTAATACTACCTGCAATCACATTGAGTATTGTAGGAATTGCTTCCCTAACAATGTACACCAGAGATAAACTGATAAATGTAAAGAAAAGTGACTATTTCCTATTTGCCCAAGCCAGAGGAGAAAGCTTTTGGGGAATAATCAAAAATCACGGAATAAGAAACAT
>CACWUH010000085.1 GCA_902764015.1 uncultured Methanobrevibacter sp.
ATCCAAGAGCATTTGAAAAGTAATATTTTAAATAAAATCTAAAAAAATATTCAAATGCCCTTAAAGTGCAATTCATCTCCGGCTTAAAGAAGCCGGAGAATTCTTGCACAATAATGTTAAATAATTTCCAATTTTTAAGATTAATTAAAAATATATACCATGCAAAACATAGTAACATATAATATAAAAGGACTGTTTATCATGTTAAGTATCAATCAATGCTATCTGGATTTTGTCGATAAAATCCTGAAGACCGGGAAAGAAACCTATAAGGACTCCAATCATCACTTGCTGGAAAGCCTGGGAAACTTCTATATAATCGACGACCCATTGAACCTGAAGTTCAGGGCCAAATATCAAAACTACACAACAAAGATGATGCTGGATGACATCAAGGCCGGCAAATTCGATATGGAAGGATGCCCTATCAAAAGCGATGCGCTGTACAACTATGTGCAATCCGTGGAGGACCCTGCCATCATCAACAACACGCAGGGATTCGTATACACCTACCCTAATCGTATCTTCGCTCATTTCGATGTCGACCAGTTCGAAACCATGAAAAAAAGGATTTTGACGGCTACCGGTTCAAACCGTGCCGTAGCAGTTACAATCAATCCGATTGAAGATGCCGAAGAGGAGGACATTCCATGCCTTCAGTTCCTCCAGTGCCTTGTGCGTGACAACGAGCTTACCATCCACTGCATCTTCAGAAGCAACGACATTTTCGGAGCCTTCTACTCAAACATGTTTTTCATAGCATATTTGGGCCTTAAAATGAAAGAGGAAGTCAACAAGGAGATTGTGGGTGAAAAGCTCAACTTCGGAGGTGTGCACTACCACTCAACTTCCGGACACATCTACAATACCGACCTTAAGGCTGCCCGCAAACTTATCAAAGCGAACAAATAAGGATCAAACTATCCTTATCCTATTTTTTATTTTCAATGACCCGTATTTGGAGGATATAGTGTATTTTCCCCTCTTGTACTTTTTGGTGATTTTTAGAACTGCAATGCCCTTCTTGTTTGTCTTGACCTTGTAGGTCTTGCCCTTGAACTTGAACTTGATTATCTTATACTTCAGGACTTTTCCCTTGGAGTTGAGAAGCTTGGCCTTGAATTTGATGGCCTTTCCCTTTTTGACCTTGATGTTTTTGGTGACAATTGTGGACTTTACATTAATCTTATTTGAGACCTTGAATCCTTTATATTCGGCAGTCACAGTGTATTTTCCGGGATTTTTGGTTATCTTCAGGGAGGTATAGCCGCTCTTGTCGGTGTATACATAATGCTTCTTGCCGTTTATCCTGAAGGTTACCTTAAGGCCTTTGACGGCTTTTCCGTTATCGTCGACGACCTTTACCTTATAGGATTTGCCTGCCCCGTAATACATTGTAAGATCCTTGTTTTTGGTTATCCTTTTCACCACAGTGATCTTCTGGCTTTTGACTTCACCAGTGCCCGGATTGGTTATCTTTACAGTGTATGTTCCGGGATTCAGCTTGATATTCAAGGAAACCTGGCCGTTTTCATCGCTGATTATCTTATAACCCACGCCATCAAGGACAATGCTTGCCTGCACATTCTTCAAAAGATTGCCTTTTGAATCCCTCAATGTAGCCACATATTTGGCATTGAAAGTGTATGTGCCTGATTTGAAATCAATTGTCGTTTTGATGGTGATTGAAACAGTTTTTGATGATTCAATATACTCATCATCACCTATGAAGCTGACCTTTGCCTCATAAGTTCCAACAGAAGTGGCAATATTGAAAACTGCAATACCCTGGCCGTTTGTTCGTTTTTTGATTGTCTGGCCGTTGACCTTCAGATAGACATCCCTGTTGGCAATCGTATTTCCTGATTCGTCCTTTAGAGTGACGGAGTAGGCTCCATTGTAATATATTGATGCATCGGATGCTATTATTTGGGTGCTTTGATATGTGATGTTGAATGTCCCTTCCAAATCATCTGATTCATAGACTGCACTGATTAATTTAATTACATAGTCATAGGAGCCCATCTTGAGGTTTTTAAGTTCATACATCACAAATCTCCAGGAGGTGTCGTCTTTGGTAGGGGACTTGGTGGACTCATAGCTGTAGTCTGTGCCATTGACCCTGATGCTTATCCTGAAATCACGGGCGGAATTTTTGATTGCAACGGAGATATAAACATTGCATTGATCAATCACAATGTCAAAGGACAGGTTAACCTTCATTGGAGACACATTTAATGTTGTTGAGTTGAGTGATGAATTGTAGATATTGTTCTTTATAAATGTTGCAGAAATGGTGTTATTGCCAGTTTGTGCAAAAGTGTGATTGATGCCTGCCGTTCCATTGACCGCATCCACTTCAAACAATTCTCCTGCCATGTCAAACACTACTTTTCCGCATGTGACAGGATTGCCATTTGCATCAAAGACGTGCGCAACAACACCTACTGGATTGTTGAACTCATTGGTTTCAATATCCAGATAAATGGTTGTATTGATTAAATACAGTTCAACAGACATATTCGCATATGATGAGTTGTAATAGAACATGTCCTCATATTGTGCATGAATTACAGATTTTAAAGGATAAATCTCAATGTTTTCCAGTTTGGCAATGCCATTTACCACATCTGCAGCATACATTCTGCCGCCAATGTCGAAAATGACATTTCCGTATTTTACAGGGCCATTATTCTCATCCACAACTGTTGCAGTAATGTTTGCCGGATTGTGGTCACCTGAGATGTTTAAAGTCATGAATGTGTTGACCGGAGGATTTTTAAGCTCGGCATGAGCCACAGATGGGGAATATCCCACCTCATTGAATTCGACTGTTATGTTTGCGGATTTAAGTTCAATCTGCTTTTTGGCGACTCCATCGATTATTGTGAGATTATAAATCTCATCGCCAATGATAAAACTCAGGTTTCCATGGCTTACGGGATAACCCCACTCATTCAAGACATTTGCAACTATGGTTATCCTGTCTTGAGTCCTGTTTTCATATGTCAATGTGACGCTTGCATTAATTGGATTGAGGATTGTGAATGCCTTTATGCATGCAACCTGTGAGTCATAGGTATGGTCCGGGTATTCCCATGATATGTTGAACATGTCCCTCCAGTTGCGGCCGTCATAACTGATGTATGAAATGTTTTCGCGGTAGAATCGATTGTTAAGACTTATGCTTTCTGAAATCGGCACTCCCGCATCGCCGTCGACTGTGATTTTAAACATTATCTCAAAAACATCACCCTCATTAAGCGGTACCATTCTGCCTAAATCCAAAGTGCAGTAGCCCGCATGGGAGTTTCCGGATTTTGCAAACACCTGAGAGTCGTTGATGCTGATTGTAAGTTCCCATCTGGTATCCTTCTCGAAGTATGTTGAAACCGCCGCCAGGAATTCGTTGTCTGTTGAGATGAAAACGTTCTTGTACCAGACGCTTTTGGTGGTATTGAAGAAGAAATCGGTTTTGGATATATCATACTGGTAGTTCTTGTCATATTTCATTGTATCATTGAATATGAATGCAAGGCCTCCGTCAAAATCGCCAAGCCTAAGGCATGAGTTGTCGAAATATGAAATATAGAAGTAGCCATCACTGCCCCAGTCACTGCCCCAGCTGTTCTTCGCTATCCATGCGCCGGTGTATCCTGAAATCTTGAAGTTGTCATCCCATCCGACCAACGCAACGGCATGGTCGCATGGATTGCTTCCCCTATAACACTGGACATACTTCTTAGTGGTGGAATCATAATGGGCATACATGTATATTGGAGTGTATACCGCACCATAATCCCTGATGGCCTTTTTGACCTCATCCAAATCATAGTAACTTGTCCTTTTCAAAAACAGAATATTCTGAACATGCAGAATGCTGTTCAATACCGGAGACAGTGCAGTGAAATATGTGTATTCGTCATCGCTGTCAAGAACGGGACCCAGCCAGCTGGTAAGATAACCGAAGCCCATATCATCATAGCCTCCCTCATTCGTTTCCATCGACCATCCGAAATTGGAGTAGAGGGATGCGAGATTCTTCATGTTCTCCTCAGACAAGATTATGCTGTCGCCTGAAGCCTTCAGTATTGCCGATTCGAGAGTGGCCAATGTTGCAAAGGCCCAGCAGTTGCCCCCATTCTGCTGATTCTTGACTGGAGTCACATAACCCTCATCAACAGAGCTGTAATACACGGGAAGCGAAGAGTCATCGGAGACATGATTGTATAGCGTATAGTTGCCGCTTGAAAATATTATGGACATGTTCTCCAGCCTGAAGAGGTCATCATACTCCAAAGCCGTGTTGTTGGTGTATGTGATGTTATTGACTATGAACATGTCATTTTCAAGAGAATAGAATGCCCCTGCAAGCAGTTCTGCAGAGTTATTTATGAATGAGACGTTGCCGATGTCCAATCGGTAGGAATCGTCTACATATAGCCCTCCGCCGTTTCTGGCACGGTTTGCAGAAAAACCGGAGTTTGTTATTGTCAGATTGCCGTAAATCTGATAGATGGCTCCACCATCATATCTGGCGACATTGTCGAATGCGGATAAATTGTTCAAATTGACATAGGATTTCAGAAGGCTGAATGCGCCTCCGAAAGTGCCTTCACATTTAGAAACGCTTAAATCCTCACCTGCAAACGTTCCGTATCTGACATAGATTGCACCGCCGGCATCCTTAAGTGAGGTGTCGTTGACAAATCTGGAGCGCTTGATTGTGAGCCTGACCTTTTTTGAATATTTGGACTCGCAGGCAATGGCTCCTCCGTAATTCAGGGAGGTGTTGTTGATGAAAGCACAGTCCGTGATTTCCAGAATTCCGCCGTTCACATAGATGGCGCCTCCACAGCCTGCATAGTTATTGATGAATGTGCAGTTGGTGAGATAGGCGTTGTGATACTCGTTCACGCAATAGATTGCCCCACCCAGACTGTTTCCATAATTGCCGTTTTTTATGGCAGATGAGTTGGCAAAAACCGTGTTTGTGGCTATCAGGTTCCCCTGATTGAAAATGTTGAGATTGCAGATGGTGACATTTTCCAAAACAAGGCGATTGTTGACAAGCAATGTTCCTCCGTTGCCTCTGATGACCGTTTCTGAGGTGTCCTGGCCAATGATGGAAATGTTAGTGTGGGAATTGAGCTGGTTGAATTCGTATTCGCCGTTCTTGAGATGGATTACCGAGTCGTCAAGTATCCTGCCGTCGCGCAGTTTCTTATAGGGGTCATCGGCTGTCCCTTCCCCATGGTCATTCGTGGCGTTGCTGTCAAAGTAGATGTCTGAGGCCAGCATTTGATTATCCGAACTGGAATCCAGACTAGCCGTATCGTTGTCCGCTCCAAAGGCGGACGGAACTATCAGCAATAAAATTAAAGCTATTGAGAACAATAGCAATAATCTATTCTTTAGCACTCGAATCACCTATTTCTTAACTCTAATTGTATTCTTAACCTTAAGCTTGCCGTAGCTTGTTGTGATGGTGTACTTTCCGACCTTATATTTTTTGGTAATCTTTAAGGTGGCAATTCCCTTCTTGTTGGTTTTGATCTTATATGTCTTTCCCTTGAACTTGAATGTGACTTTCTTGTATTTGAGGATCTTTCCCTTGCTGTTCAGTAATTTGGCTGTGAACTTGATGGTCTTTCCCTTTTTGACCTTGATGTTTTTGGTGACCAGCGTCGTCTTGACGGTGATCTTGTTTGATACCTTGTATCCCTTATATTCGGCAGTTATTGTGTATTTTGCCGGATTCAGTGAAATTTTGAATGAAGCGTAACCGTTGCTGTCGGTTGTCCTCGTGTATTTTTTCTTGTTTACTGTGAATGTTACCTTAACATTCTTTGCAACATTTCCGTTGTCGTCATATACGCGAACCTTATAGTATTTTCCGGCGCCATAGTACATGGTCACGTCCTTGTTTGAGGATATTCTTGAAACCACCTTGATTGTTTGGGTCTTGACCTCATCGTTTGCCGGATTGATGATTTTGACATTGTAGCTGCCCGGCTTAAAGTCAATGCCCAATTTGGCAATTCCGTTCTCATTGGTTTTCAGCCTGTAGGTGGTTGACCCGATAGTAAGATTGAATTCAGTATTGCTTAACGGATTTCCATAGCTGTCAAGCAGTTTCACTTCATATTCTGAGTTGAATGTTTTAGTTGCATCGGATGCGACGATTGCGGATTTGATGTTGATGTCCTTATCATTATTTGATGGAGCATAATAATACTCAAGACCGCTATATACTGCATGAATATTGTTTGAACCTATATTGTTGAATTTATGGGTCAGACTGGCGCTGCCGTTGATAATGACAATCAGATATTCGGTATTGTCAACCGTGAATGTGACATTGCCGTCATGCATTACGTTTCCATACTGGTCCTTGACGACTGCATGGATATTGACATACAGATTATCCACGGTCAGCTCAACACTGGTGCCGATTAGTGAAACGTCAAATTCCGTGAAATTGTCTGAAGAGTTATAATAATAATCTGAATTGAAAACAGCCGTGACGTTATGCTTTGTGAATGTCTTAAAGATATGGGTCAATGCGGCGCGTCCGTCAGTGACATTGACGGTGCATGAACTTCCATCATCGAAAATGAATGTGACGTTGTCACGGTTTACAGAGTTTCCATACTGGTCCTTGATGACTGCACAAACGTTGACCGGATTATGGTCGCCTTCAACCATCAGCTCAACAGTTGTGTTGATTAGGGAAACGTAAAATTCCGTGAAGTTTTCTGAAGAGTTGTAATTCCTCCGCTGACATTTACAGTGTAGGAAGCTCCATCGTCCAGGACGAAAGTGACATTGCCGCAGTCGACAGGATATCCGTACTCGTTCATTACCATAGCACAGATGTCGACAGGGTTGTGGCTGTCTGCGCTAATGACCATGTATGTATTTATGCCAGGGACATAAAATGACTCTTGGACGCTTGAAGAAGCGTAATAATTGATTTGATTGAATGTAGCTGAAATGTTATAAAGATGTGGGCCTTTAAGGAAATGGTTGAGACATGCGATTCCGTCACTGACATTGACTGTGTATCTTGTTCCGTTGATGCTGAATGTGACATTGCCGTACTTTACTGCATATCCGTACTGGTTAAATACCATAGCGGTTATGTTCACCGGATTTTGCAAATTGACCTCGATTGAGATTGTAGTGTTTATAGGAATGTCAAAAGAGAAATCGTTTTTCATTGAAACATAACCGGTCTTGTTAAATACGGTTGATATATTGTATTTTCCAGGGCTTAAAGTCATATTCAGAGTGGCGATTCCTTTCACCACATCCACAGTGTAATTTTTGCCTCCTGTGATGAATGTGAGGTTTCCCCCATTGACAAGGATACCATATTGGTTTATGATTGTTGCCTTGATGTTCAATTCATCCGTAACGTCTATAGTCAAATTGGTGGTGTAGTTAACCTCATTCAATATTGTGAATGCCTTTATGCAGGCCACTTGTGAAGCATATGTATGGGATGAATATGCCCACACAAGACCGTAAAAATCAGTCCAGTTTTCACCGTCATAGCTTATGAAAGAAATGTTTTCATGGAAGAGCTCCTTGTTTATCGGAACACCGCTTGCAATTATGTCTTCGGAAATCGGAACGCTTGCCTCCTTGTCAACGGTTATTTTGAATACGAC
>CACWUH010000086.1 GCA_902764015.1 uncultured Methanobrevibacter sp.
TGGCATTTCCATTCGCTCTAACATGGCCCGACTTGTTTATTATCGTTTTTTCATAAACTGGCTTTTGCTTATTGTCATAGACGCGAATGAAATAGTGATAGGCGTCCTGGCTCAAATCCTTACAGTCCTCTCTATAATACTTAATTTTCCCGTCCTCATATGAGGAAATCTGATATTCATCATTAAGGTCAATCTTATATGAATCGCCACTTAAGGACAAGGTTTCGCTGGACTCATCAGTGCCCAATTCAGAATCGTCCTCTGAGCTAGCCAACTTTGATTCACCCTCAGCGCTTTCATCTGCATTTTCTAAATCTTTGTCAATGTTAACTGCAATGTCATTGGCATCGTCAATCGCTACGCCATCAGCAGCATTGTCCGCTGCGCTTGCCGCCGATATGGCGCAGATGCCTGCAATGACAATCAGCATCAAAATGTATTTCTTATTAATCATGTTATCCCATTAAGTAAATTTAAGCATAAGAAATTCAATCTTATGATTGTTAATCTATTTTTGAAAGTATATAAAATTATATATAATTTTTAGAAAGTTATACTGCATTTACAGATACTGAAGTTTGTTTGACTGTTTCAGCGAAGTTAATTGAGTTTTCTAAAAATATTTCATTATATTGATTTCAGCATATAATGAAAATATAAAAAGCTCCAATACTACCAGATAATTCGAAGACAAAAAAAAATAAAAAAAGAGAGGAAATGAATCCTCTATACTACTGCATAAAAGTGTTTATAAGGAACGCCGTAGCTGTCATGTCCCATATGGTAATGTGAACTGGTCTTGCCGCAGCCAGGGCCCGGACATTTAAATACAGAAGAGGCTTTAACCTTTGCACTGCTGGATCTGTATTTGTGGGATGAAGGGATATATTTGACCTTTATCTTTTTGGTTATATATTTCTTGTAGGTTTCACCCTTTTTGGTAAAGCCAACGAAATGGTCAACAACGCTTAAACCTTTTAATGGTATTTTAGCCACTCCCTTTTTGTTGACTTTAACGGTCATGGACTGTCCTTCAAATATGATCTTAAGCTTGCCACCTTTGACTTTTTTGCCCTCTTTAGTTTTGATTTGTACCTTTGCATTCTTTTTCTCAAAGACATAGACCTTATAATGTTTAGAGATGATTTTAGTCTTAAATGATTTTTTCAGGATGGCTTTGGCTTTGGCTGCTTTTGAAGCTTTAAAGTTTGAGCTTGTGAATTTGGCAGTGTATTTGTATGTCTTGACCTTTTTCAAGCTAACTTTTGCAGTGGCAATGCCGTTTTTAACAGATGCCTTGTAGGTTTTGCCGTTGATTTTGAATGCAACGGTACCTTCATTGACATTTTTGCCCTTGCTTGTAACCTTTGCCTTAAGAGTCATTTTGTATCCCTTGTACTCGCGGGCCTTAAAAGCCTTGACTTTTGCAGGAGCTTTAGTGACGGTGACGGTTTTTTTAACTGCAGCTACTGAAATCCAAGAGACATCTGAGGAAAATGTAACTGTCCAAGTTCCAACACCTACAGGAGGCACGAATGAAAATTGGCCATTTGCACCACTTCTATAACTTTTTGTCACAGTAGTTTTGCCCTTTGTAAAGACTGCCTTAATAGCTGCATATTTAAGCGGCAAACCTGTATCCTTATCCGTGACTTTAACGGTCATCTTTGTGCCTGAGGTATAAACGCCTTTATAATTGTTTGCTGTGATTACGGCAGTTCCAGAAACCGCCAATAATGTAGAGTCCATAATCTCATTATCGTAAACATTTCGAGCTACTACTAGATAAGTCCCCGGAGCAATCTCCTTTGGATTATACGGATAGTCATATGTGTCGGAGGAATCGCTAGTGCTGTAGAAGTGATCTTTAATGACCGGATTTGCCAGGTCTGCTACATTATATGATTCCACATAGAAGTTATATTTGTAATAGCCCTTTTTACTACATACAGTTAGATCAAAGGATATGTCTCCACCATCTTTTCCTGAAATTTTGAAGACATCCTTAGTAAATTCAATCTTATACTGATTAGCTTTCACAGGGTTGGTGGAAAGAACATCCTCGGATTGGTCCTTTGATAATACCTGTCCCTCTTCACTGGCTGAAATCTCATTATTTTCATCTTCTGCAGTCTTTTCAACAGTGTTTTCTTCAATATTTGCTGCAATCTCATCTGCGTCATCGATTGCAATTGCATCACCTGCGTCTGCATCGTCGACCGCCACGGCATCGGTGATGTTTAGTCATGTTATCCCCTTAAGTTAATTTAAGCATAAGAAATTTAATCCTATGTTTGTTAATCTATTTTTGAAAGTATATAAAATTATATATAATCGTTAGAAAGTTATACTCTATTTACAGATATTGAAATTTGTTTGACTGTTTCAGCCAAGTTAAATGAGTTTCCTAAAAATAATTCATTAATATATAAAAAGCTCCAAAACAATCTGTTCAAATCAAAGATTAAAAAAAATAAAAAAAGAGAGGAAATAAATCCCCTATACTACTGCATAAAAATGCCTATATGGAACGCCGTAACTGTCATGTCCCCAATGGTAATGTGAATAGGTCTTTCCACAACCCGGACCAGGACATTTAAATGCGGAAGAAACTTTTATTTTTAAACTGCTTGGCTTATATTTGTGTGTTGCCGGAATATATTTAAGTTTTACCTTTTTAGTTATATATTTCTTATAGGTTTCACCCTTTTTGGTAAAACCTACGAAATGGTCAACAGCACTTAAGCCTTTTACTGTTATTTTAGCCACTCCCTTTTTGACTTTTACAGTCTTGGCTTGTCCATCAACTATGAATTTAAGTTTGCCGTTTTTAACTTTCTTGCCCTCTTTGGTTTTAATAATTATTTTAACTGTTTTTTTCTGGAAGATGTAAACGGCTTGATTTTTAGCATAGACTTTAGTTTTATACGATTTTTTCAAAGTGGCTTTTTCTTTAACAGTTTTAGAAGCAAAAAAATTGTCTCCAGTAAATTTGGCGCTGTATTTGTATGTTTTAATCTTTTTCAAGTTAACCTTTACAGTGGCTATGCCGTTTTTAACGGATGCTCCGTATGTTTTACCATTGATTTTGAAGGTGACTTTGCCTTCATTAACGTTTTTGCCGTTGCTGGTAACCTTCGCCTTGAGTGTCATCTTATGTCCTTTATATTCACTGACTTTAAAGGCTTTAATGCTTACGCTAGCCTTTTTAATAACAACTGTTTTTTTAACCACATTTGTAGTGATGTAGGTTGCATCAGAGTCAAATGTAACAGTCCAAGTTCCAACACCTACCGGAGGAACAAATGAAATTTGACCATTGGGATCGGTAGTATATGTCTTTAATATGCTGGTTTTACCATTTGAAAAGAGTGCATTAATATCAACTTCACGAAGTCCTGCTCCGGATTTATCGGTTACTTTAAGAGACATCTTTGCACCAGAGTAATAAACTGAATTATAATCATTATTAGCAGTGATCACTGCAGTTCCGGCAACTGATAAAACTGCGTAGTCCATAATTTTCTGATCATATACGTTTGCAGCTGCAAGAAGATATGTTCCAGGCTTTAATGAGTTTTTTGCAAAGGTATACTTATAATTAAATGAACCGCTCTGGGTGCCGTATATTTGAGCACTGCTAAACGCCGTATCATAATTGTCATAAAAAGCTATTAAAATGAAATTGTAGGAATTCCATGGACTATATGTGGTTATAGGTATCTGTATGGAACTGGCCTTTGCTGATTGAATTTCATATACTTCCTTAAAACTAATCTTATAATCATTATAAGAAACAGGATATTTTCCTGAAATAGCTTCACTGGATTCGTCTTTTGATAATGATTGTTCCTCTTCACTGGCTGAAACCACATTATCTTCATCTTTCTTCTCAATCGTCACTGCATCATCAGCAGTCTTTTCAATAGTGTTTTCTTCAATATTTGCTGCAATCTCATCTGCGTCATCGATTGCAATTGCATCACCTGCGTCTGCATCGTCGACCGCCACGGCATCGGTGATGTTCGATATGGCGCAGATGCCAACTATCAACAATGATAGTATTAAAATGTATTTTTTATTAAACATGTTATCCCCTTAATTTTAATTTAAGCATAAGAAATATTTCCTTATAATAAATAGTCTATTTTTGTAAGTATATATAATTATATATCATATTTCTATAAAAGGTAACTTTTATTTAACATTTTGGAAATTGGATGAATTATTTTAATCCATATGATTAAATCGATAAATTTTATTCAATAATTCAATTTAATCCGAATTTCGACTCTAATTTTCATACTGACTTAAATTCATTTGTATAAAGACAAAAAACCTTTTAAATGATTTTCAAGATTCAAATAAACTTTTCCTTGCCCCAATAATATTCAAGACTACTTTCAATTAAATTCAAATGACTTTGATTAGAATTTAAACAAAATCCTCATTAATTCTGAATAAACTCAAGTTCTATTCCAAAATAATGTTATAAGCATAAAAATGTACAGATAAAATCCGATACAGTGAACAATAAATTAATATTTAATAACAATCATTTATTAATTTATAAAAAATGAACAATAAAAACAATTTCACTGAACATTATGTAACATATTTTTTAAAATCTAAAAAGTAAATAATATATAGTCAAAAAAATAAATAATTAACCATCTAATATTTGGAGGTAAACAAATGAAAAAGAAATGGACCATACTGTTTATATTGGCAGTTGCCTGCGCATTTTCAATATCTGCCATAGCAGCTACCAGCTTTGAAGAGCAAGATTTTGACGGTAAATTTAAGATGGACGTTGTCAAAGGTGCAGACTTTGACAAGACCGAAGCCGAAGGTGTAGTAACATATCTTGATGCTGACAGTGGCCTTTTTGTAATATACACTGAAGATCCATCAATCAATCCTAATCTGGATGACAAGGAGTTCGATGCATTCGAGTCAGCTTCAGGTTTTGACGCTGACGGCAAAGACGGCGACATTCGTGTCTACCAAAAAGGCAGTGTCTACGGAGCCATGGCTGTTGGTGACGGAATCATGGTTGTTGTAGGATACAACGACAGGGACGATGCAATCGACATGGCAAAATCAATTGAATTTGAAAAATAAATTCAATTATCTTTTTTTATTTTTTTAAAGCTTATTTTCATCTATTTTTTAATATATGGCGATACCATGCATATCAGAAAGGCAAATATCAATGATTTGGCCGAAATCATGGAAATATATAAAACTGCACAGGAATTCATGATCGACTCCGGAAATCCCCATCAGTGGGGACGCACCTATCCATCAAGGGAGCTGATTGAGGAGGACATCGCCAGGGGAGCCTGCCATCTGATATGCGACAATGAAATGCCACATGGTGTGTTTGCGCTTTTTGAAGGCCAAGAACCCACATACGAATATATCGAAAACGGCTGCTGGGCCAATGATGATGAATATGTAACCGTCCATAGAATCGCAAGCGACGGGAAGCTTCACGGCATATTCAACTGTGCCATAAGATACTGCAAAAGCAGCTATGAAAACATCCGCATAGACACCCACGAAAGCAACATAATCATGCAGGACAAGATTGAGAAAAGCGGCTTTGAGAGGTGCGGCACTATATATGTTGCAGACGGATCTGCAAGAATTGCATACCAATGGTGCAAAAAATAGATTCAACAAATCATGAAAGGTTTTCCAAAAAGATATATTACAATTGAGATACAAATATATAATAGTTTATTATAATTTTGGATTGGATAATTATGAATGTTGAGAAGTTAGTTGGAAACACCCCGATGATTAGGATTGACTATGAATATGATGGAAAGCAAGGAAGCATTTACACCAAGCTTGAATACTACAATTACACCGGAAGCATAAAGGACAGAATCGCATTATACATTATCCAAAAGGAAAAGGAGAACGGCAATCTGGCGGACGGCCAGCCCATCATTGAGGTCACAAGCGGAAATACCGGAATATCTTTCAGTGCCATCGGAGCACTTTTCGGCCATGAGGTCCATATCTTCATGCCCGACTGGGTGTCTTTGGAGAGAAGAAAGCTGATTGAGATGTATGGAGCCCATGTCCATCTCGTGTCAAAGGAGGAAGGCGGATTCAAGAGAGCTCTGGAAATGGTGGACGATTTCGCCGAAGAGCATGGTGCCTACAAGCCTCTCCAATTCGACAATGAGCTTAACACACAGGCTCAATACAACACCACCGGCCAGGAGATAGTCGATGCTATTCCTGACGTCAACGCATTCGTTTCAGGCATCGGAACTGGTGGAACCCTGATGGGAATCGGAAAAAGGCTCAAGGACAACAATCCTAATTCCAAGGTATTTGCGCTGGAGCCTTCCACATTGTCCATACTCAAAATGGGAATGGATGAGGGAAGCCATCTCATTGAGGGGATAGGCGACGACTTCATTCCGGGAATTGTGGATGAGGAGCTAATCGACGACATTGTCCTGATTGATGACTGCGATGCAATCAACATGTCCAAAAGGATAGCAAGCGAATTCGGACTTGGAATAGGCATTTCAAGCGGAGCGAACTTCCTTGCAAGCGTGATAATGGACAATGACGAGCTGAAGACAGTCACTGTATTTCCAGACGACAACAAGAAATACATCACAACGAAACTGTCTGAAAAAATCGACGAAAATCCTAAGCTGATTTCAAACAAGATCAATCTCATAGGATTTGAAGTAATCTAGCTATTTTTTACAATAAGCCATGAAGCATCCGAATAGCGCCAGCAGAACCATCCATATCGGATTTCCTGCAGGCCTTATTGAGCTTTCATGGAATGTTTTTTTACTTTCAGGCAACTCTTTTGAATTCCTGCTTTTGCAATCCAAAACATCAATTTCCTCTTCCTCATAGGTTTCATTATTCGAATTAGGCGATTGGGAGGTGAGGGTTGCCTTGTTGATTTTCTCTCCCGCAGAAACCGCAAGTGTGGTGATGTATAAAAACACTTCGCTTCCGTTTGAAAGGTCTCCTATGTCCCATATTCCGGTTTTTGGATTGAATGTACCGTGGGTGGCGGTATGCCTTACATATTTAAGGCCGTCAGGGAGCTGATTGAACACCTTAACACCTTTAGCATCGCCCGGACCCCTGTTTTCGGCGCTGACAATCCATGTGACATAATCCCCAATGCATATGTTTTCCTTATCTGCGTCGTTGTCCAGAACAATATATGCTGACTCGTCGCTTTTGGCGGAAGACAGGTTGTTTTCTTGATAGGAGGCCTCAATGATTTCACCGTCACTACTTTTTGAAAGAGTTGCATTATCATCCTGCTCGACTGCAGCTTCAAGAACCTGTGCGTCCTGCTGGGCAACTTCATCTGTGGAATTGTGCGAATCCATGGCAGTGACACATGCCAGGCTTGACAATGCAATAAGAATAAATAATAATATAATCTTTTTGCTCATAGAAAACTCCAAATATGCCTTACAGTTGATATTATGTAATCTGAAGCATATAAATGCATTGCCCCCGATTTAAATGCGTTGCGGAAAAATGCTAGCCGAAATCGTAATGGATGTTGTGGAGCTTATACAGGCAAACTGAACTGCTTGAAGGGAATGCATAAATCATGTCATCCAGCTCCTCAAGGGTTATCCTTTTATTGATGATGAATGTAAACATGTTGGCCACGTTTTCGGCATCGGCAGCATATATCTCGGCGCCCACAATGTTTAAATCCTTATCGACTATGACCTTAGCCTCGGCGGTCCTGTCGTTTTTAAGCTCAAGGGAATATGAATTGCCGTACCTTATCGTGTGGACGTCATACTCGTCGCTTCTCTCGCCGACATATGCTGGAACCCCAACGGTGGCTATCCTAGGAATGGTGTATGCCACTGCCGGAACGACAGGATATGTTATCTCATCCGCCTCGCCCAGAAGCTCCCTTGCAAGGTATTTTGAGTGGTGTATCGCAACGGTGACGAGCTTTGCGATGCCAGTGTCTGCAACGTCTCCTGATGCGTAAATGTTGTCAACTTCCGTTTGGAGGTGTCCGTTTACCTTGATTCCCCTGTTGGTATATGTTAATCCAACATTTTCAAGGCCGATGTCCTCAACATTGGCGGTTCTTCCCATGGCCGCAATGACATAGTCGCCAGTCAGCTCCAGGCCGCTGTCGCATTTGACGGTGAAGCCGTCCTTATAAGCTACATTGTCTATTTTGGCTTCCGGGTCCCTCAGCTCATCATCCGAGTTCATTGCCTTTTCGAGGTTCAGCACCCTGGCTTCGGGGTCATCTATCTCGACGTGGCTTATGACCTCTTTTACTGTCTGGTTGAAATGGAAAGTGATGTTTTTGCCCTCAAGGATTTCGATTACCTTCTGCACATATGGCTGGTGGAAGTATTTGAGAGCCATGTCTCCCCTTATGATTACATCAGCACTGAGGCCGGCTTCGGCAAGTATTGATGCGAATTCCATTCCCACAAAGCCCGCTCCGATAATGATAGCGTGTTCGGGAAGCTCGTCGATGTCTAGAAAGTCCGTGCTGTCATGAAGGTATTGCCTTCCTGGAATGTCAGGGATGACAGGCTTCAGGCCCGTGCAGATTACGATCTTGTCGGTTGTGAAGGTCTCATCTGCCACCTGAACGGTGTGCTCATCCAGAATGACTCCCTTGCCGTGGGCGACATCCAAATCGTATTCCTTGAACTTGCCGTCGAGAAACGGAGCCATATTCGCTATGCGCTTTCTTTTGAGCTTCATCAAGTCAGGCCAGTTCACCTTGAAATCGCCATCCTTTCCGACGCCTTCAAAGTTGTCAGCCAGCGCCTTGATTTCATATGGCGCATCAAGAAGAGCCTTTGAGTTGCAGCCCCTGTTTGCACATGCCCCACCGTAGAGGCTTTCCTCGACTATCAGGATTTTAAGTCCTGCCTTTCTCAGGAATCTGCCGCCTTGCCATGCGGCGTTTCCACTTCCGATATATATCACATCATAATCCATTTTCATAACCTCTTTGTTAATATTTGTCTAACATAATATAAAAGTTAATTAAGGATTTGGTTTAGAAATGATATCATGAAGGATTACCTATATATCGATTCGCAAGATGATTCTCACCAGGCAAGGTTCAAGGTTTCAGACACCCCAAAGATAGACCGTCTTATAAAGGAAAAGCGATTCAGTGAAGCCTTAATCGAAATCGACAGAATATTGGAAATAGATTGCAGCTACTCGAATTTAAACCTCAAGGGAATCATTCTGGAAAATCTCGGTGAATTCAAGCAATCGATTGAGTGCTTTGACAAGGCCTTTAATATGCATCAATCGGATGACATCCAACTCAACAGGGCAAATTGCCTTTACTCATGGGCAAAGGTCACATTCTTTCCCGAAGGTGATTACGACAAGGCATTGAGGCTGATTGACTGCGGTTTAGAATCTATTCCTGAAAGTGAAGATCCTTCCGAATTCTATTTTCTCAAAGCCGAAATACTGGAAGGCATGAATCAGCTTGTCGAAGCGCATAAATGCTATCTGACTGCACATAAGGAATTCGACAGGTTAAGGGAGTTTGAATCTCAGTGCGATTATCTAAGCAATACCACAGACACTCTGGTAAACATTGTCGGAAGCGATTTCTATAATTTCACGCCTGAAATCGGTGGCATATTAACTTTGATTAAGGATGATGACAACGAGCATGACCCCGATGCCGTGGCAGTGGCTTATAACGGTGAAACCGTCGGATATGTTGCAAACAATTCATACACTCTGATAGATGAGGTCAAAAGCGCAAGCGACATCAGAAATCAGATTGGCGATAATCAAAAAATTGAGATACTCTTTGTCTACCTTGGAGAATATGTTATAGCCAAACTTCTAGATTAGGTAATTTCCATTTCTGGTGATTTTTGAGTTGTTCATGAATTTCCTGATTCTGATTTCAAAAGTCGGTGCCCTTCTTGTATCCAAGGGATTGTTAAGCTGATAGTTGATGTCCTTTGTGATGTAAAAGGTATCATATATCTTAGAATTCAAATGATTTTTCATTACCTTCGCCCCTTTTTCAGCGGAAATTTGATTTTTATAAGCCTTTGATATATATCCCCAATTTAATCTTATTTTGAAATTCCATAACCCTGATGGTAATGTGAATGTCAGTTGATTAAATGAGTTTTATTCTGTGCAACTATAAAATAAACAACCCTTCAAATGATATGAAGATATCTTCAAAGTCCTCGGAATTTTCCTTTTCCATTTCGTCAAACATCCCCGTCAAAATTTCATAAAATTCATCAAGGGACATGGACTCATTTAACACTGCACTTGTGGATTGTTGTGAAACTCCAAACAGATT
>CACWUH010000087.1 GCA_902764015.1 uncultured Methanobrevibacter sp.
ACCCCCATCACCGGAAACATTGTTGGAGGCGAAACTACAGTTTATAGCGTAGCCGGAAGTCTTGAAGTAAACAGCACCGCCCTTTAAAGCGGAGTTGCTAGTAAAATTACAATTCTCTACACTGCATTCATCAGAAGCGAAATAGACAGCACCGCCATCACCTAAACCATCATTATCCACAAAATTACAGCGTTTTGCAATACTGTCTGGACTGCTGAAGTAAACGGCACCGCCCATTGAAGCGGAGTTACCGGTAAAGTTACAGTTCTCCACACTGCCCTTAGCATGAGCGAAATAAACTGCGCCCCCATTTCCTGAAACATTGTTGGCCGCAAAATTACAATTTGCAACGCTTCCTTCCTTTTCAAAGGCCACTGCCCCTGCATGGTTGGCGGCCTTGTTTTTGGCAAAACTGCAGTTTTCCAGATTGGCCTTAACTTTAAAGTCAACAGCACCGGCATAGATTTTGGCGCTGTTGGCTGTGAAATTACAATTTACAATGGCAGCATTTGCCCCAAAACAGACAGCGCCGCTGTAATTGGCCATGTTACCATCAAAATTAGAGTTTTCCACAGTAGCATTGCCAGCGAAGTAAACCGCCCCTGCATAGTCCCCTGCACTGTTGGCGGTGAAATTGGAATTTTTCACTTCCCCATCATTATAATAGTAAACCGCACCGCCGTTTGAAGCGTTGTTGGCGGTGAAACTGCAGCTTTCAATGCTTCCCAAAGCAGTGAAGTATGCCGCACCGCCATAACCGGCAGAGTTATCGGTGAAAATGCAGTCTGCAACTGTACCATTGACATCTAAAAAGAACAATGCACCTCCAAACCCGGAAGCGTTGTTTCCTGCAAAATCACATTTTTCAACTGCAGCGGAATTCATAAAGTAAACGGCACCGCCATCAGAGGAAGCCTTGTTATAATTGAACCTGCAGTTTGTCACACTAGCATTTCCCCGAAAGGATAATGCACCGCCACATTCAGCAGAGTTATTGATAAAATTACAGTTTTCCACCCTGCCCGACAGGTCAAAGTAAATAGCACCGCCAAATGCCGGAACACCCCATAGACCACTGGATGTTACCTTGTTGTCAGTGAAATTACAATTTTCCACACTCGCCGATTGGGCGAAGAATATTGCTCCGCCAGCATAAGAAGAGTCATTGACAAAACTGCAATCCTTTACAATAGCATCACCGCTAAAGTAAACGGCACCGCCCATACCGGCATAGTTTGCATTCTTGATAGTCATGTTCTTAATCGTCACGCCGGAAGCGCTTACCTTGAATGCCTGAATGGCTGATCCGGCCATGTCAATAACCGCACCGTTACCGTCGATTACGCCCGGAGTTGTGATTTCAATGGTGTCGCCTCCGGTGTAGTTGTAATAGCTTCTGGCAAGGACCTTATCTCCGCCGTTGCCGATTTCATCTCTTAAGTCTTCATAAGTGCCGTTGCCTTCACCCAATATTTCAGAATCGCTTAGAGCACTTAAAGTTTCATCATCCGTTTGTGCCAATGAGACATCCCCAGTCATCATATCATTTGAGGACACCTCAATCTGGTTTGCATCATCACTGGCTATTGCCGTATCATTCGCATCGCCGGCACATACCCCGGCAATGCTTATGAGAAAAATAGCCAGAATCAGTATAAGCATGCTTTTTTTAAAATCCATTTTCTCCCTCATAAAAAAAATATTTTAGTAATTTGTATAAAATTAAGTTTAAAAATATTGCTTTTGGCTAAAACATTCATATAAAATTCTGTCAACCGAGATATTTATAAATAACTTTTTTGGGATACGGCTTCAAACTCCATTCAGGACACATCACGAGCCCTTTGAAAAGCAAATTCAATAGAAGTTCCTTGTGCTCACATACACAAGAGGCTCGAGATTTTCATCGACCGCATTTCCTTGCATCTCGCAGTCCTTGATTCTGCAGCGGTTCTCGTCATAGCTGGATATGGCCTTGCCGTTTCTTGACGTGTTGCGGTTGAGAACGGAATTTGTGATGAAGAGGTCTCCTCCCATGAAGTTATAAATCGCTCCGCTTCCTTCGCCTTTGGCTGCGTTTTCGTTGAGTTGCGAGTCAGATATGTGCAAAGTGCCGATGTTGTTTATCGCACCGCCGGATTTCTGGGAAAGGTTTCTGTTCAATTCGGATTTTTCGATGACTACAGTACCTACCAGGGCATTGGAAATTGCTCCTCCGGAATTTTTCGATTCATTTTCGCTTAAAACGGAGTCCTTGATTTTCACACTGCCCTTGACGTTGCGTATTGCCCCTCCGCTGCCGTTAGCCGTGTTTTTGGTAAATATGGATTCGGCGATGTTCAGTTTGCGGCCGTTGTATATCGCTGCGCCATCACCGTTTGCCTCATTAGATGCAAACTCGCATCCCGAGACATCGAGCTCGCCGAGATTGTGTATCGCTGCGCCGTTGCCTTTTGAAAGGCCTCCTTTCAAGGAGACATTCCGAATTGTGACTCCCTTGGCCGTGCAGCAGAATATTCTCGCCTGCCCGCAGGCATCTATGGAATGGGTTCCTCCATCGATGATGATACCATCGACATCAAGTGCAATCCCATCCAGGTACCTTGAAGCCTCATCTTCATCCAAAACAATATCTGAGTTAAGAACAATATTCTTTTCGCCGCTGTGAATCAATTCATCCAAATCCCCGAAGTTCATTTCAAACACCTCACTGATATTAACTTTGGAGATGCTGCTAATTAAAGTTAATTTTTAAATGGATTCATTTGCATTACCTGCGGGAATTTCCAAAATCAATGAAACTGAAGTCCCTGATATATATCCCCGACTCAAACATGACCTGAAAATCAAAACTGGCGAAGGTAATGTGAATCGGCTTAAATCAAATGGCAGAACAAATCAGAAAAAATCAAATAATCGATTGTGCCTGCAAGCAAAATCCATGCATTTACCTGAGCACATAATGCTTTTCGGCCTCATATACATCGTCGGGACTATTGACATTAAAAGAACAATTAACCGAATCAATTTCGCCCTCATAAAGACTGAATATTGCCCCTCCAATCTTTTTTGAGGTGTTTTCGGCAAATGCCGCATCCTTTACCTCCAAGCGTTTGTGGTTGAATATCGCTCCGCCTTCCCCTTCAGACTCGTTGAGATTGAATCTGCAATCCTCAATGGCCAAATTACCATCATTACGTATTGCGCCTCCGCAGACACCTGCCCTATTGGACTCGAAGAGGGAGCGGAAAACTTTCAAATCGCCATCATTATCAACAGCACCCCCATATTGCGCACTATTAAACTTAAAATCACAGCTAAAAACCTTCAAATCACCAGTATTTTTTAAAGCTCCTCCACTATATGAGGAATTGTCCTTAAAAATGGAGTTTGATATGTCCGAAAGCGAATCGTTTGTTACTCCATATTTTTCAAAGCTGCACCCATAAACACTCATCTTGCCGGAATTTCTTAAAGTGCCAAAGCCCCCATTAAATTCGCAATCCATTACATGCAATGAAGATGCATTGTCTATGTTGGAGTGATCGAAGCGGCATTTATCGATTTTGCATATGCCATTGTTATGACAGCTGTAGTTCTCGAAATCAGAGCCTGAAATGTTCAAATTGCCCTCATTATGAACTCCGTTGGGATTCTCATCAAACTTGGAATCCTCAATATTCAACTCCCCCTCATTGTATATTGAGCCTTTGCCGGACCCCACACGGTTGGATTTGAAATAGGATTTGCTGACTTTCACGATTCCCGCATTGTTTATTGCACCGCCGTTGGCCCATGAAATGTTGTTTATGAATTCGCAGTTTTCTATCACCACACTGTTTGAATGGTTAATCCTTAATGCTCCTCCAATAGCATTTAAAGGATTGTCATAACTTTTGGCCATTTTTCCATTGATGAATCTGATGTTTTTCAGGGTTATGTCATTTCCTGTTATGATGAAGATGCGAGAATGGCCCGATGCATCGATTGTGCAGCCGTTTCCGTCAATGACCATGCCGTCAATGTCCAATTCGATTCCACCTTCATAAAAATCCTTCTCATAACGCTCCAGACAGATATCCTCATCTAGGACAATCTCCTTTAATGTGCTTTCATGTATTTTCCTATCCAGATATCCGAAATCGAACATGTTTGGAGGAGCCCAACCCACATATTCAATTTTTCCTTCGCCTTCGATTTTGCTTTCGATACCTGAAGCTTCACCTTTGATGAAGATATTATGGCTGTTCAATATGCTTTTGCCATCATCGCCTATTTTAACCCTTTCCAAGGTCATTTCAGATTCGTTTATGAGATTTTTTGAACTGTCGGTGTAGATGTTGTCCTCAAAAATGCAGTCACCGATGTTGCAGGTCATGCTCATGCCGTTATAGATTACGGATTTCTTGACGGAATTGCCACTGAACCTGCAGAAGAAAGCGCCTAAAACCAATTCCCCTATCTCAATATCATTTTCCAGATGTCGGTCAAATCTGGACGTGTGATTAAATATGACATCATTTGAATGGTTGTCCGCAAAGGTCGTGTTGTAGACCTCCAGGAAATCCTTGTTGTGGATGACATTCTGCCGGGATTTGTTGGCCAGAAATTCGCATGAAAAAATCCGTGAAATGTAATCATTTCCTATTGCCGCACCATGATTTTTTGCCCTATTGGCTTTGAAAGTGGATTTTTTGACATTTAAAGTGCCACCCTCATTATATATAGCACCGCCGGAATCCATCGAGCGGTTGGAGGTGAAACTGCATTTCTCCACAGTCAAATCACCGCTATTGAATAATGCTCCGCCAAGACGTTTTGATTTGCTGGAGGTAAAGCTGCACCCCTCAAGAGTCAACTCCCCCCGATTGTATATCGCGCCGCCACGGTCGGCTTCACCTCCCCTGAATGTGACATTCCGGATTTCAATGTTCCTGCCGGCTACATGAAATATTTGCCTTTTTTTGCATGCATCGATTGTACGACCGTTTCCGTCAATGACAAGGCCGTCAACCTCCAAACTAATGCCATAAGAGTGTTGCGTTTCATCATCACCCAGAACAATGTCCGAGTCCAGAACAATCCTTTTCGCGCCGCTATTAATCAGGTCTTCGAGATATTTGAAGCTGCGAACTGTTCTGACATCATTTTCGCCAAATGATTCATCATCCGGAGACTTCTCCCCATTGATTTGGCCATCTGATTCGGGAACAGAAAGCTTTTCATCCTCTGCTTTTGCGCCAACATCCCTGTTTTGGGATTTCGGACTTTCCTTCTCATCAGATTTGAAAAGACCCTTGAATCTGTTTCGAAAACCCATAATCAACACATCATCATTTCTCTTCAAAAATGCCGTCCGGATCATTATCTCCAACAGAAGAGTCATTTATGCTAAGCACCGCATCCCTGCCGTTATATATTGCGCCTCCGCATCCTCCCTGCGAGGCATTGCATTCGAACTCGCTTCCCTCAATATTCAAATCGCCGTAATTCTTTATCACTCCTCCGTCGGATTCCGATTTGTTGCAGATGAATTCGCAGTTTTCAACGGAAATGTCGCCGTCTTCGCCATTATATATTACGCCTGCACCTTTTTTTGATTTGTTGTCCTCAAAAACCGACTCGCTGATGGCCACTATGCCTCCTTCATCATTATATAATACGCCACCGCAATTGTCCACCTCATTATATCCGAAATTACAGTATGTGATGTCCAGGTTGCCGTCCTTATTGAATATTATGCCGTCGCCTCCACTGTTGTGTTCAAAATGGGATGACTCGACGATAAGATCCCCATACTCGTTATATATCGCACTGCCCTTTTTGCAGTCATTGTTTTCAAATCTGCACATGGACAGGGTGAGGTCGCCCTGATTTTCATTCAATATGGCTCCCCCTTTCTCATCATGCCATCCGTTTTTAAGCACCACCCCCTGCAAGTTTGTAAAGGCCACCACGTCAAAAATTCGTGCCTTGCCCTTAGCATCAATAGTGCGGTCAAAAAAATCGATGTATAACTCATTAACATCAAGTCTGATGCCATTGGCATATTCCAGTTCCTCTCCATCATCCAGAATGACATCCTCATCCACTTCAATGTCTTTCTCGCCGCTGTGTATCAACTCATCTAACTTTTTGAAATTCATAGCTATCACCCAATCTAATATCAGATTTGTGGATACTATTTATCTAATGGTGAAAGAATACTCCGACCTCTTTAAGGTTGGGGATGAATTTCAGATTGGGGTGTACTTTTGTATTTAGGTATTTTTTGGGTTTTATT
>CACWUH010000088.1 GCA_902764015.1 uncultured Methanobrevibacter sp.
ATGACTATTACTCATAAGCATATAGATGAAATTTTCGAATATGACGGAAGCCAGATTGATCCTTCCTGGGCATTTCAGGAGTTTGGAATCTATGGGTCATCTGTTGTCACATGGATAGGTCCGGTCAATATCACTCCGGATAATCTGAAGGATTTTGCCGATGTAGGCCTTGAAATCAAATCAAATAACATGGCAAATTTCATCTGCGAATTCTTTGACCAGCAGCCGCCGAACATGAGGGTTGCATATCTAAGGCAAAGGCTTCTTGTCATGATTTTTAGAGAGATTTTAACTGAATATGGGGTTCAAACAAGGCGTGAAGGCGATGACATTTTTGTGGACGGAAGAAAATTGTCAATATCAATTGCCAGCGTTTCATTAAGTTCGGCAAAAATCCATTTTGCGCTGAATCTTGAGGATAAGGGAACTCCAAGTGATGTTGAAACTATTGGTCTTTTTGACATTAAAGTCAATGATAAGCAAATATTTAGTCAAGATAATTTATTGGAATTAATCAACATGACGGTTTCCAGATTCATTGATGAGCTGGAAACGATCGAAAAGGATATAAGCAAAACCAAGGTGTTAGGATGAAGATTTTAGTTAACGGCATTCAATCGAATTTAAGGTTCTCTTCGGCTCATGTAATTCCCGGCCACGAATCATGCGGATATATACATGGTCACTCCTACTTTGTGGATGTGGAGATTGAAGGTGAAAGGGCAGGGGAATTTGAGTTTGTAGTGGATTTCAAGGATGTTAAGGGTTATACAAAAGCGATTTGTGACGAACTTGACCACAGACTGCTGATTCCCGTTTACAATGATTTAATCGAATTCAAGGATTTCAACAAGAAAACCGATTCAATCTTTGACTTGAAAAAGAAGCATTCGGTTCACTTCAAAATCGACGGCAAGGGATATTCCCTGCCTGGCGTGGACTGCGTGTTTCTGCCGCTTCCATACACTTCCGCAGAGGAGCTTTCAAAGTTCTTTGCAGAAACCTTGGCAAAGAAGCTGTCCGAAACATATGACAACCTGGAATATGTTGCTGTATGCGTTAACGAGGGAATCGGACAGGGCGCCGAATTCAGGAAAGATTTGAAATGAAAGCGCCAATCATTGAAATATTTTCATCCTTTCAGGGCGAAGGCCTTCTGATAGGTGAAAGACAGATTTTTGTAAGGTTTGCAGGCTGCAACTTAAACTGCAACTATTGCGACACCAATGATAGTAAATCAGAAAAGTCAGGCACCCTAATGACTCCAAAGGAAGTCACAGACAAAATCAACAGACTTATAACTCCTGACTGCAGGACCATATCATTTACTGGAGGTGAACCGAGCCTATACCCTGAATTCATTTCAGAGGTGGCAAAAAATTTCAATCTTAAAATAATGCTCGAAACAAACGGCACTTTACCGGAAAACATCGGCTCCATTGAGAAATTGGACGTCGTATCTCTGGACATTAAGCTGCCTGAGCATTTTGATGGTGATTTTGACAATTCCATTTTTTTAAATGAGATTAAATCACTAAATTTATTAATGAAAAAATCTATAAATGTATATTGTAAAGTAGTTATATTGCCATCAACAAAAATAAAGTCATTTAAAGGGGTAGTTGAAAAATTATCGCAAAATATTTCAAGCAAAAGCAACCTTAAAATAATTATCCAACCTTCCAGTCCGTTAGGAGAATGGAAAGACATTAATTTTAAATTATTTGAGTTTTCCGAAGTTGTTGGGCATCCATGATAGGGAAGGAGACATCATGGCTATTGCAACCAGAGATGTTGTTTCAATTCCTCCTTCAAAAAGCATCAAGGACACTGCAAAGGTAATGATGGAACATGAATTTAGAAGATTACCAATCACAGATCCGGGTTCCGGCAAATTATTGGGTATTGTAACTGTAATGGATATATTGGACTTCTTTGGTGGAGGAAAAAAATTCAATATCATAGAGAAAAAATACCAGGACAATTTCCTTGCTGCAATCAACGAACCTGTAAAAGAAATCATGACACGTGATTTGATAACCGTATCCAACAAGGCCTCCATTGGCCAGACCATTGAAGCGATGTTGGCTGACCAGTTAGGTGCCATTCCTATCGTCGATGCTGATGGAAAACTCGCAGGTATCGTGACTGAAAGGGATATTGCATTGTCCCTAGCAGGCGTTGCAGGAAAAGACATCGTTCAGGATTACATGACCACCAAAGTGTTCAGCACAACTCCTGGAACCTCATTGGGAGATGCATGTAAAATCATGGTCAGAAACGGTTTGAGGAGAATTCCAATCATCGGTGGTGAAGCGGACATATCCAAGGCCGCTAAAAAATTATTGGGTATTTTAACTTCCACTGATGTTATAAGATTCATTAATGCTAAAGAATTGTTTGATCATTTGAATTCCAATTTAGCAAGTGACGTATTGGAACAGACAAAAATCTCAGATATTATGGTTGATGAACCAATTACAGTCGCACCGACCATGACTATTGGAGAGTTGTGCGAACTCTTCGCTGAAAATAACATTGGTGGTGTTCCAGTTGTCAAAAACGACAAGGTAATTGGAATCATTACTGAAAGAGACATATTGAACGCAGTCAAAAGATATTAAGACAATTTTAGGAGATGATAATATGCAAATTAAGAATTTGATGTCTGAGGATATTATTACCATAGACAAGGATCAAAATCTTTCTGATGCCTTAAAGTTATTGCGCAAAAACAACGTTTCACGTTTGCCTGTAGTTAACAATAAGGAACTGGTGGGCATTATTTCCGAAAGGGACATTGCTTCAAAACTTGGTTCCTCAAAATATGAAAGCATGCCTGCATCAAGACTTCATATTTCATCTGTAATGGTTAAAGACGTATTTACAGTTCCTGAAACTATGCAATTGGGCGAAGTAGCAAAATTAATGCTGGACAACGGCATAGGATCCGTTCCGGTCATGTGCGAAGACAAGATGGTCGGAATAGTTTCAAAGGCAGATTTTGTCACGCTTGCTGTAGGAATTGCTTTTGACAAGATCACTGTCAAGGAAATAATGACAAAGGATTTGATAGTGGTCTCACCAACAGAAAGGCTTGTTCATGCAAGGCGCCAGATGATGGAAGGCCATGTGGGCAGGCTGCCTGTTGTCGACGATGGAAATCTGGTGGGTATGCTAACCTCCAAGGATTTGATGAGGGCGTTCATCGACTTCAGAAAGCATGTGCCTGAAAAGTACCAGAAATCCCAAATCAAGGAGGTTTTAATAGAGGACATCATGTCTTCAAATCCAATCTTCACTTCAAAGGATGCAACCATCTCTGAAGTGGCCAAGATAATGATTGAAACCGGATACAACGGTTTGCCTGTTGTCGATGACAACAAAGTCGTTGGTATCATAACACAAACTGATATTTTAAGACTGATTGAAAAATTGGAATCTTAAATATCAACTTTTTTTATTTTTTTGGGTGATTAGCATTACATCAATATCATTTTTAGGACCGAAAGGAACATTCACTCATGAAGCCGCCAGCATGATTGGCGAGGATCTGATTCCATACTGCACCATTCCCGCAGTGATGCAGAGCGTTGCAAACAATGAAACTGAATATGGTGTGGTCCCGATTGAAAATTCGATTGAAGGTCCTGTGGGGATAACTCTCGATTCTTTAGCTCATAAGTTTGATTTAAAGATTTTCAAGGAAATAATCATTCCGATAAATCAGAATTTAATTGTCAATCCCGGCTGCACGATGGACGATATAGAGGAGGTCTTTTCCCATCAGCAGGCGATTGCGCAGTGCGGCGAATTCATTGAGAAAAACAGGCTGCAGCCTCATTATGCAGTAAGCACAGCCAATGCGGCGAAAAGCATCATAGGCGACAAGTCAAAGGCCGCCATTGGAAACTCGAAGGTTGTGGAGCTCTATGATTTGGAGATTCTCAAATCGAACATTCAGGACACAGACAACAATCAGACAAGGTTCGTTGTTCTTGCAAACAAGGACCATGAGATTACCGGACGGGACAAGACGTCAATCATCTTTTCAATCTATGAGGACCGCCCGGGGGAATTGTATAAGATTCTTGGAATCTTTCAAAAGAACAATATAAACCTGACCAAAATCGAATCCAGACCATCCAAAAAGGGTTTGGGCAAATATCTATTTTTTGTTGACTTCTATGGTCATAAGGATGATAATCTGATTGGAAACATCATCGATGAGATTGATGAAAATACTTATTTTTTGAAAGTTTTGGGTTCCTATCCTGAATTTTAGGTAACATTTAAATTAATGTTTTGATATAATTTAAATTATAATAATTTCAGGGAGGGTAGGTATGTCAGAAGATAGGGATAAACTTCTTCAGGTTATGAACAGTTTGGAGGCCGATTACAAATCCGGCAAGATTTCTGCAGGAAAGTACAAATATTTCCGTTCCAAGTACGAAGATAAGCTGAATTCCATTGATGCGATGGAAGCTACCAAGCGTATTAGGTCCATGCAGGGTAAATCAACTACTACCAAAACTAAAAAGAAAAGTAAGAAACCTACCAATTATAAGAAAAAGCAGGAGCAAGATTTAGTTCAAAAGTATATTATAAATCCTAAAAAGGATGATGCCAAATACAATAAGAAGAAAAAGTCATCAATGAGCAGCGGAGCCTTTACGGCGATAACATTGCTGGTGCTTGTGATTGCATTCACTGCAGGTGTAGCCTATGGTATCTTTAATTTGGATAATGATGCTGTGGCCAATACCGGCGTTGTTGCCACCGTTGAGGATACAGCATTCCCTGAAATTGTTGCTGTTGTAAATACCACTACTCCTCACTATAACTACACTGAAACTTCAAACTATAATACTTCGCAGAGCGACACTTCAACCAATGATGACAACAATAACAATCGAGATAATGTAGAGACAACGACGGAAACCACGACCACGACAACCACTACGACTACAACGGACACGCAAGATAGTTCTCAATCCAGTTCATCAAGTGACACAAGTTCTGATTCGTCAAGCAGCGATTCGTCAAGCAGTGATTCATCAAGCTCGTCAGATAGCGGCGATTCTTCAAGTTCAACCGGAGGAAATAACGGGTGATTTCATGAAAGGAAAAATTTTAAGGGGAAGCATAATAGCAGTCGTTCTCATCATGTTTCTGGTTTCAAGCGTCAGCGCAGACACCAATGCCGATGAGGAAACTCAGGTTATGACATTGTCCAAGGGAGGGCTGGTCATCAACTATCCTTCAGACTGGGGATATTCGCAGGCCACTTCAAACTGTTCCATCATGTCAATCTCAAAGTTGGATTCAATTGACTCAAAGGGAGTTGGCCAGGTTAACATCAACTTCGAGAAAAAGCCTATTGAAGGGGATTTCTACACATTCGTCAATTCCACTTACAAATCCATGCAGTATGATGCATCATTTAAGTTGATTTCATCTGGAGAATCAGTAATCGGCGACAGGGAAGCATTGGAATACATATACACTTCAAATGATGATGGAATGGATCGCGAGCACAAGGCAGTCTGGTTTGAAAAGGGCGGACAGGCCTATGTAATGCTATACAGTGCTCCGGTAGATCAGTTTGAACAGAATCTGTATGTGGCTGATTATATTTTGTCCGATATCCAAATCACATGAGGTGCTTATATGATTGTCTTATGCGTAACCGGCAGCATTGCCGCTACAGAATCCATCAAGCTTGCCCGTGAGCTTAGAAGAAACGACATGGAAGTTAAATGCTTTATGAGCGAGTCTGCCTGTGAGATAATTCACCCCAATGCAATGGAATTCGCCACTGGCCAGGAAGTCGTAACAGAATTGACCGGCAAAATCGAGCATGTCAGATATTCGCAGGAAGATTTGATACTTGTCGCTCCGGCCACTGCAAACACCATCTCCAAATTTGCCCATAAGATTGCAGACAATCCGATTTCAACATTGCTGATTACGGCCCAGGGCCATGACACTCCAATAATCTTCGTTCCGTCAATGCACGACTCCATGTATCGTGCCATCAAGGAAAACATTGATAAGATTAAGGATGAAGGTTCGGCATCTTTCATAAAGCCTAGGATGGATGAGGGCAAAGCCAAGTTCCCTTCAAAGGAAGACATCGTTCTTGAATCTTTGAGAACCATTAATTTGAACAAAAAGGATTAAAATGATTAAGGGCAAAAGGATTTTGATTAGTCTCGGTGGGACTTACGAGCCGATTGATTCGGTAAGGGGGATTACAAACAAGTCCTCCGGAAAGATGGGTTTGGCCCTTGCGCGTGAAGCTTACATCAGGGGAGCCGACTTGACTTTGGTCGTTGCCAATGTCAGCGTAGAAATCCCATCAGTTTTCGATGTCGTTCGTGTTGAGACCGGAAGCGAGATGAACGATGCGATTTTGAGGATTATTCCTGATTGCGACATTTTCATATCTGCTGCGGCTGTTTCAGACTTCGAATTCAGGCAAAAATCCGACAAAAAGATTGATTCCTCAAGTTCCCTATTTTTGAATCTGAAGCCGGCAACCAAAATCATACGCCAGATTAAAAAGATCAATCCCGACATTTTCCTTGTGGGCTTCAAGGCTGAGTTCAACATTTCAAGAGACGAGATCATTGAGTGTGCACGAAGGCAGATTGCCGATGCCGGAACGGACCTTGTCATAGCCAACGACATCTCAAAGGAGAGCTGCCAGTTTGGATCCGATGACAATGAGGTTCTGATTGTCGACGATGAGGTTCTGACGGTACCTCTGGCCTCAAAAAGGGAGATTGCAAAAAGCATATTTGACGTGATTTCAGAAAAGGTTTGAGTTCATCTATCTGTCACGGCATTACAGTATTGTTTTCGATTGTCACTTTGCTTATTTTGACACAATGATCTTTTATTACCATATTTATATTGTCATCTGCAAGTTTAATTAATCATAAAATTGATATTTCGATGGCCTTTTTCAGTTCGGTTTTTGGAGTCATTTAAATGATTTAGGCAAAACTAAATTGCTTTATGGAAGTTTGAATTTCAGATTATGTTTCGAAATCAATTTTGTTCTCGCCATATAATTTCATGTATTATGCAAAATCAATTTCATAGTATATGTCCTTATCAATAAATTTTTTGATTTATGGCATTAATCAATATCAAAATTTAAGCCCTATAAAGTAATACTTTTTGGATTGAAAACGCCAAATCAATGTTTGAAAAAAAGTTTTTTTAAAATGAGTTAAAAAGAAAAATAAGTTCATGCCTTTAGGTATCAGTTAAATGGAGTGATTAATAGAGTGAATGAACCTAAAGGACGTTTCAATGAACTTTTATTTTATTTGCATTAGCATATAAAATATTTAATTTTATAGTATAAAAAGCTATCTAAGTAATACTTTTTGGCGAATTTTGTAGTAATTTTTTAATTTTCTCAGAGCTATTTTTTAGCGGATTATCACTCAAAAATTGGGTGATTTTTT
>CACWUH010000089.1 GCA_902764015.1 uncultured Methanobrevibacter sp.
AGGTATTCTTGAAATGGCTGACGAATGTGGAATTACCAAACCATGGATGGACGTAGCTGTAACTCCATTAGGTCAAGGTGCAGGACCTGCTGTAAGAACCGCTTACGCAGTAAAAGCTAAATGGGGATACCCAGTAGGATCCGGTATTCACAACGTACCTTCCGCATGGGACTGGTTAAGAGGATACAAAAAAGAACACAAAGAAGCATGGCCTGTTTGTGATATCGGTTCAAACATCGTTCAACAAATGGCTGGTGGAGACTTCGTTCTTTTCGGACCTATCGAAAACTCCAGACTCGCATTCCCTGCATGTGGTATGGCTGATATCATGATTGCTGAAGCAGCAAAAGATATCGGTACCGAACCTGTTGAAGACCACCCAATCAACAACTTATTATAGATTGAAGGGTCCCGATTAGATGATTCGATTCATCTAATCATTTTTTCTATTTTTTTAACTATTTTTCAAACACTTTTTTTTAAGAATATTTTAATAAAATTTATATTATCTTAAAAAGATACTATTATTTAACTTTATATTTGGAGAGGTTAGATAATGTCTTTTTTAAGTAAACTTTTTAACAAAGGTCCTAAGCCTATCATTGCTCATTCTAAAGAAGGTAATTTAGCTAGTTTAAGAGCTCAGAGGGCAGGCCCTGCAAGTCCTGGTGCTGTTCAAAAGCCAGACACTTTTTATGTAACTGCTTCTGTCGAATTAGGTAACACCACTACAAAATCAATTGTAATGGCCACCAATCTCAACACAAGCGAATCTTATTTATTGAATAAAACGGTCAAGATGACCCGTGATATCCGTCCGCCTAAACCTAATGAAGAGGTATTCGGTAAAACCGTTTGGGGCATTGAGCTTTCCAAGGAATCCGTAACGGAGCTCATCAGGGACACTGTTCTGGAATCCTTAAGGAAATGTCAGGTCGACAAGGATGAGGACCTGGACTTTGTTGTAAGGTCCACTGGTGTAACTGCCGGTTTCGCAACTGCCGAAGAGGCAGGCCAATTGATTATTGCTTTGGCCGATGGCTGTCTTGAAGCGGATATTCCTCCAAGGAAAATGTCTCCGGCAATGACCATTTCACAGCTTCCTGAAAGGCTGCAGAAGCATTCCCTTTTGGAAAACATCATGTTTGACGGAGCTGTCGTAAGTGTGGTTCCCCCTCAAGGTAAGGAAACCGTTGCAAATGAGATGGAAGGGGAACTCGTTACTGCAGGTATCAAATTAGGTGCCAAATGGACTGATGTTGATTACAGAAACCCTTGTGTGTCATTGGATTTCGGTTCAACACTGGCCGGACGTATTGTCAACGATAATGAGCCTTATGCAAACACGGTAGGTAACTTTTTAGGCCTTGCAGGTGTTGTCAGCGACTCCTTGGCTAGAGGTTCTGGCATGATTGACAAGAAAAACGGTGCTGCCCTGGATCTGTATTCCGATAAGGCAATGAAAAAGGCAGACCACAAAAAGGCAGAAGCAAACGCTTTGGAAGCCCATAAGCTGGTCAACATTACCAAAGTGCCTATGGACGTTGAAAGATTTGGTACTGTGCCTGTAAATCCTGAAGCCGCTGAAAAGGCTGGAACTACCTTGATTGGCTGTGATGTCGGATTCAATGGTGACAAGCTTGATGATTTGATGGAACTTGGTGCACAGTTCTATGATGCCGACGGTCTTCCAACTCTGCTTTCAACATTGGATTATGTCAGCACCAACATCGTCAAGAGGGTATTGGATGTTGCATTTGCCGAAAACGTCATCGTTCCGGGCTCCGCATTGGGAATCACAGGAAGGGCAGGAATCACCGGACGCAAGCCTGAGCTCATTCTTGAAGCCGTTCAGGACAAGTTTGAAAGTGTCGTGTTCGTCGAGGACGGTCTTGCATTAGGTTCCGCAATCATGGCCCGTTGTATGAATTCAATGGGAACGCCTAAAGTGCCTATCGGCGGTAAGCAGGGCGGAAGATGCATTCTCAAAGACCGTATGAAAATGATGGGCGGCAAATTTGCTTAGATGATTGTGGTTTGTCATGATCTATGCAATTTTGATGGCCGGAGGTATGGGAACCAGACTCAAGGTTCCCGAGGAAAAACCTCTCTTCAAATTACATGGTAAACCCCTGATTAAATATGTCATAGACAACTTGAATGCTTCTGAATTGATTGACGAAATCGTTATTGCAGTCAGCCCGAACACCCGAGAAACAACCGAATATCTAAAATCTCTAAACGGGGATTTTATAATTATGGATACTTCCGGCGAGGATTATCTTAAGGACCTATCCTATATTCTGGATTATTTCGAAAAGAAATCTAAAGAAGACATATTGCTTTTCATCAATGCTGATCTGCCGTTTATTTCAACGGAAACTATAAATCAGGTCATAAATTTCTATCTAAACAATGACAAGGATGCTCTTTCTGTCATTGTCCCGGTTGAAGTTTTTGAAGGTTTGGGCCTGAAATATTCCTATGAGTTCAATGGATGCGTCCCATCGGGACTCAACATCCTCAGAAGCGAGAACATCATTCAGGATGAAACCCAACTGGTGCTTGAAAAAGTGGAATTGGCATTGAACATCAATACGATTCCGGACAGTGAAATTGCAGAAAAGTTGTATTCCAAATATTATGTTTAAATATAATGAAGTTATAATAATTATATAACTAAATAAATTTTCATGGTGATTTAATGGATAATAAACAAATGCCTAAAAGAGAAGAAAAATTATGGAGCGAAATCAAAAACTACCAAGTAGCTACCAACAATGCACGTATCCTCGGTGTGTTGGATGAACTAATAATCAACGAAAAAACCGGCAAAATTGTTGATATTGCTATCAGAATCGAAAGCGACCGCAATATTCATGTTAAAGGCGCTAAAAGGAATGGAGACTTGTTATTAGTTCCTTTCGCCAAAGTTGAAAAAGTCGGCGAATTCATTATTGTAACTGAATAATTTCAGTTATACTCTTTTTTTTATTTATTTTAATTTTTATCAAATAGTCAGTGTTAACTATTTATTTCATGAAATCAATACTTATTATAGTATAACAAATTCATATTTTATTTTAAAAGGTGATTATGTGTTGCTTGAAATTGAAAATTTGGCTGTTGAAGTGGCCGGAAAAAGAGTTTTAAAAGATGTCAATCTTTCGATTGATGAAGGAGAGACTCATGTTCTTTTAGGACCGAATGGTGCTGGTAAAAGTACATTATTCTTAACTATTTTGGGATTCCCACAGTATGAGGTGGTTGAAGGATCCATCAAATTCAAGGGTCAGGACATCACTGGCTTGACCACTGCCGAAAGAGTAAAATTGGGCCTTGGAGTAAGTTTCCAGACTCCCCCTGCAATCAGAGGGGTTTCCGTAAGGGACTTACTTAAGATAGAATCCCATCAGGATATGGATGAGGATTTAAATCCTAGAATGCAGGAATTGGCAAAGCAGCTCAAGTTCAGCGATGAGTTCCTGGACAGGGATGTCAATCTAGGATTTTCCGGCGGGGAAGTGAAACGTTCTGAAATTTTACAATTGCTCGCTCAAATGCCGGATTTCACAATGTTCGACGAACCGGATTCAGGTGTGGACATTGAAAATGTGGAATTGCTGGCTTCCGAAATCGGTACATTATTGGATAAGGACAAGCCACAGGGTTCCAGAAAAAGAAGCGGGCTTCTGATTACTCACTTGGGTTACATATTGAACTTTGTAAGTGCTGACAAGGCACATGTCTTGATTGATGGGGTAATCTCCTGTTCTGGAAATCCGACTGAAATTTTAGAAGATATTAGGAAAAACGGTTTTAATGGATGTGTTGAGTGTGCGCAATGTTTATGATGATGCCGAAAGGGCAAAGGACAAGAAGGCTGCAATCGGTGCGGATGTAACCATCGAAAATTTCACCGATGAGACAGTAAATGCTTTAGACATGATTGATGATTTGGATGATTTGGACAAACAGACTAAAAAGGACCTATTGCAGGTCGGCGTAGATACAGAAGAGAAGAACAGGTCCGGATCATTTCTGCAGGTTGACCAGAGTAACATTTTCACAAACAACTCAATGTCCGATTCGATTGAAGTCATGAACATGGCCATTGCAATGGAAAAGTATTCATGGCTTGAAGACTATTTATGGAATGTGGTGAAGCCTGATGCCGACAAATACACTGCAAAGACGGCCTTAAATGAGAAGGAAAACGGTGTTTTAAGCGGTTACTTTGTAAGGTCCCTTCCGGGAACCAAGGAAGTCATGCCGGTTCAGGCATGCATGTTCATCAGTGATGAGGATGTTATGCAGACCGCTCACAATGTGATAATCGCCGAGGAAAACTCTGAACTGCATCTGATTACTGGATGTGCAACAGGAGACGATGTAGGCTCTGCAATGCACGTCGGAGTATCTGAAATGTATCTGAAGCCTGGCTCCAAAATCACTTTTACAATGGTTCACAATTGGGCTGAACAGGTTGAGGTACGTCCAAGAACCGGTGTCAAATTGATGGACAATTCCACTTATATTAACAATTACATATTGACCAGTCCTGTAAGCACTATCCAATCCTTCCCGACTGCATACTGTGATGGTGAAAATTCAAGGGCCATTTTCCAAAGTATTCAAGGAGGTAAAAAGGATTCTATTATCGATGTGGGATCAAGGGTCTTATTGAATGCCAAAGGTGCAAGGGGAGAGGTCATCTCAAGGGCTGTTGCACAGGACGAGTCACAGATTTATGCAAGAGGCCACCTGGCAGGAACAGTTCCCGAAGTCAAGGGACACCTGGAATGTCATGGACTGGTATTGTCCGATGATAGTTTCATTTATGCGGTTCCTGAGCTTGAAGCCAGTTCCGCCAATCTGGAGATGTCTCACGAAGCGGCTGTCGGTAAGATTTCCGAAGATGAAATCAACTACCTTACTTCCCGTGGAATCGCCGAAGAGGATGCCGAATCCATGATCGTTAGAGGATTTTTAAACATGGATATCACAGGCCTTCCTGATGAATTGGCCGAGCAGACTCAAAGGATGATTGACATGAGCCTTGATGGAATGTAATTCCATCCATTTTTTTCTTTTTTTCATAACTTTAATCGCTTTGATATTACTTTTTTCGAGTTTGTTTTATACTATATAAACTTTTTGAATTAGTTCTCTAAGTAACCTTTATATTAATTATAAATGATATATATTAATCAGTACTTAATGTAATGCTGAGCTAGCTCATTATGTACAGAACTTGCAATTTTAAGGAGTGCCTAAACATCATTCCTTAAAAAGGGTTTTGAAATCCGTATAATGCCTTGTGATTTTAAAATCCGGCTAATGCAAGTTTTCAAATAGGAGAAAAATATTTATAGAGGAGGAGAAACTCTATGGCTGATGATGTAAAAATTGTAATGTTTTGTTGCAACTGGTGTTCCTATGGAGGAGCGGACACAGCAGGTACTGCACGTATGCAATACCCACCGAATATCAGAGTTATTCGTGTAATGTGTTCAGGAAGAATTGACCCACAATTTATATTAAAAGCATTTAAAGAAGGTGCTGATGGAGTATTTGTAGCCGGATGTCACATGGGCGACTGCCACTATGACGCTGGTAACTACAAATTAGATCGTAGAATGAGATTAATTTACAAATTAGTTGAAGATATGGGAATTGGAAAAGAAAGAGTTCATCACGATTGGATTTCCGCATCCGAAGGTGAAAAATTCTCTCAAGCTGTTAAAATGATGGTTAACAGAATTAAAGATTTAGGTCCAGCTCCATTAAAACAACAATTAGATGCAGAAGGATAAATTGGAGGAGTTTAATATGGCAGATAAAGTTAAAATAGGAACTATGTGGTTAGGCGGATGTTCCGGTTGCCACTTATCCATTGCGGATTT